>CANQGF010000027.1 GCA_947601485.1 uncultured Bacilli bacterium | reverse complement strand
TAATATAATTATTTTTCATATGATAGTCCCTTCTTTTTTATCTTATCCAAATGTTTTATTATTAAACGTTTTACAACTTTTGTATTGTAATTACATTTTACAATCAATGTGTTTTAAAGTCAACACTATCTTAAAAAATTAGAGACTATAAAAAATGTTACGTTCGCTTGCTTTTATAATATAGAATACATTTTACTTTTTCAAATAATTTCGACAAATGATAACAAAATTTATCAAAAATTACTTTTTTACAATTATAATCGTATAAAAAAGAAAGAAGTAAAAACCTCTTTCTCAATTTCTAGTTCTTATCCTTTAGTCGCTGCTCTATAACATCGAAGTGAGCTACCGCTTCCAGAGTATTCAGTCCAACCAGCTGGACAGTTGTAAGTTGTTCTCGAATGACTTTCAACATTTCCTGTTACTCCGGTACCAGTACAGCTACTGTTACATTGGGAAAGACTAGTATAAGTTCCACTATTTACACTACACTTATATGTAGTCGTTTGTTCATTCTTGGTATACGTCCCGGTACAACTTGAACCAGCAGGCCAATTCGTTGTACCAGTACAATCCCCAACAGCATATTCATAATTAGTCGGATTTTGCGTGTAGAGGGCATGGCCACTTGATGAATAACACATATAAGAATACACCGTAACTGAATTAGGTAAAGAACCCTCACACCTTTCGTTAATTGTATGGGACCTCGGGGTCCAATCAGTACAGGCCGTATTAGCACAATAATCTGTGTGAACAGTATAGCTAACAGTACCAGAAGCAGTACACCTGCAGATATTCGAATCCCCTACAAGAGCACATGTCTCACCCGGACCAGACGTACATTCAACATCTTCCATATCGAGTTCCTTTGTACACGTTCCGGTAACAGTACCTTCACAAGCTCTATTAGCAGCAGATCGACTACCATATTCTGTTGAACCTGTCTTGCTACAAGTATAGTATGTCGAAGACCCTGTCCAACCTTGACTCGATGCATAAGCAGTACAAATGTATCCTCCGGATGAAGATCCTTTCGACGCATCATATACTCTTGATCCTATTGAACATGTATATGAAGTATCTGTTGTTTGAGTTGTTGTATTGGTTCTATCTTGAGCCGATACTCTTCCTGATGCATCAGTTACTCTTCCTTCAATAGTATATGATGTTCCATCAGATAGTCCAGTAACTACACATGTATCTCCACTTTGAGTAAACCACGAACTTTGAGTAGTGGCTTTACATTCATATTTGACTATACCACTTCCTGTATTTCCATCGGACCCTTCTACTTTTACTGAGATACTATTTGTATCTTTACTTTTATACGTTACGTTAGTTACTGTTGGATTATTTAAATCTAATGTTATGGATGCTTCTTGTGATGTTGATATATTATTAGCTTTATCTTTTAGAAAAGCATACATTTTTTTGATTCCTTCACTACTATCTAATGCTGGAATTACTGGACTAACACTTGTTACTCCTGATACTTCTACCCAACTTCCATTACATTCATCTTTATTCGTACCTATACAATAACTTATAACATCACTAGCACTCCAACTAATGTTATATGTTACATCCACTTTATGTGTGTATCCATTAACTAAATTTTCATTATTTTCTTTGGTTCCATTTATACTGAATGTAGTTACTACTGGAGCTTCATCATCTTTGGTAAAATATAAATTACAATACTTTGTTGTATTAGTCTCAATTATTATTCTACCATCATTTGTTTGGGATAATCCTTCTGTTGGAGAAGAGGTTCCATTATAATCATAACATTTAGAATCTTCAACATTTAAAACAAAACCTTTGGTAGGAAAAGCTGAATCATTTGATAATATATATTCACCATTATCATCTTGTTTATAAATGGCAAATTTACTATATTCCTTTTCTTCTTTTATTACATCAACATCTTTTTTAACAGCAGGTTTAACCATTGCAAATAAACTTAATACTACTAATAATGCAAGTGTTAAATATATGTACTTTCTTTTCATAATAACATATCATGCTCCTTAAATATATGTGTGACTATCTATCATACTATAGTTAAATATTAACACATTTAATGTGTTGTTGTCAATGAATCTAAAATCAAAAATATACAATTATCATAAAAAATAAAATGTTGAAATCTGAACATTTTATTTTTTAGCTGTTTTTTTAGTTTTAGAACTTGGTTTACTATCTTCTTCTAATTTACTAGCCGTATTTTTTAGTAATTCAGCTGTTTTAGATTTAACTTCTTTAGCTGTTTTTTCTACAATAGGTGTTCCTTTTTCAATAGCTAAATCAACTAATTCTTGTGCTTTAATTTTAACTTCATTAGATTTATCAATAATTAATTGTTTAGCTGTTTCTTTATCTAAATCTTTAATAGTTCTTTCTAATTCACGTGTTTTAACAATTATAGCATTTTTAACTTCTTCTACATCAATTTCTTTAGCTTTTTTAATTAATTCATCAATGGCTTTACCTAGATCTTGTCTTGTTTCTTTACCACTTTTAGGAGCAAATAATAATCCTAAACCTAAACCAACACCAGCCCCTAGTAAAAAATTACCTTTCTTACTCATCTTCTTCACTCTCCTCTTTTTTTCTATTATTACTTTTTATAAATAATCTTCCAATTAAACTTTCAACAACACCAAATACTGAAGTAACTGCACCATTAACTTTATCAGAAATCATACTTACGGTATTAAAAATTGGTGTTACTTTTTGGACTTTATCATTGATATCATCAACGACATCAGTAATTTTGTCTATTGTAATTATAAGCTTAATTCCTAAAATTATACCTACAATAATTAAAACAATTAAGAAAATGTAAACTAATATAGGTAAAAATTGTGATAAGAAATCCACTAATTACCCTCCTCTCTATCATCATACATAGAATCGATTAGTTCAAATAAATCACTATCTAGAGTATCATCAACATCAACTGATTCTGATTTAGCTTCATCTTCTGCTTTCTCAAGTTCTTCTTCAATCGCATCTAAATTATTAGTTGTAGGAATTTCTAATGTATCTTCAAGAGGTACTTCATCAGAAGCACTTTCAAGTAATTCATTAATTGATTTTAATTCTTCTTTATTATCAGTTTTCTTTTCATCAAAGAAAGAAACAACTGGTTCATCAAAAGTACTTTCAAAGTGATCATTTAAATCTTTAATTTTTTCTTCTTTTGTTTCTTTATTAACAACACTGTAAGTATCATTAACAATATCATTGATATTTGGTGTTTCTATAACTTCTAAAGTTTCTGTTACTTCTTTTTCTTTTTTTACTTCAAAAGCTTTTTTACGAACTGAATCAATGTCAAGAGTATCATTGTTTTTAGATACTATATCATCTGCTATATAATCTTTATTTAAAATACCATAAACTGGTGAAATAATTGGTGAAGGTTTAAATTTCTTCTTTTCTTCAACTCTAATATCTCTTTCTGGTCTTTCATAAGAACGATATTCATTTTTCTTTTCACTAATTTTTTTTCTTTCATAATCTAAAACATTAGTATTTTTACTTCTACTCATACTAGATTGAAATTCTTCTTCATCAAAATCAGGAAATTTAAAAGTATTCTCTTTGGTAAACATATTTTTTTCACTTGGAGTATCTTTAATCTCTTCTTTAACTTCTTCCATTTTAGGAGGAGTTTCGATTGCAAAATCAATATCATCTTGAAATTCTTTACTTATATTTTTTTTGATTTCAATCGGTTCACTAGCTACAGCTTTTTTCTTTTCTTCTCTTTTATCATCTTCTTGAATTCTTATTGGCTCTGTATCATCATCTTCTACTTCAAATAAAATATCTTTTAATTTTTTTACCAAACTCATAAGAAATCATCCTCCTAATTTACATAATCATTATCTTTAATTTCATCATCTATAAGAACATCTTCATCATTCTTATCATCTTCATATTCTAAAGTATTTGAATTACTAGATACATCTTTAAATAAATCAAATATTTCTTCCGTATAATCTAAACTATCGCTTTCTAATATATTTTTTATAATAGTATCATTATATCTTATGCTTTTTAAGATACTAATGGAATTAATAAGGGCTTCATTAATCATATCCTTATCTACCATTACTTCTATTTTAGCATAATTATACATAATTTCAATCAAATATTGATTATTTTTCAACATTTTTATATCTACATAACCAAAGAAACCTTCATTATTTATTTCTTTATTATAAATAGAATTTTTATCTACTTCATGCTTAATTTCTTGTTTTTTATCATAATTGATAAAGTCTAAATAAAGATAATAATTGACTGTATTACTCGAAAATATAACATAGTTAGTACCAGCATTATCTATTCTTAAGCCATTGGGGGTATAAAAACGATAACCTTTTCGATAAGTATTAACATAATTACTATTTTCACTTATTTTTTTAATAATATCATCATAAGATAAACTCTTTAAATTAGTACAACCTGTAACTAAAAAAAGTATTAATAAAATGATTATGCTTTTTTTTATTTTCATAAAATTTACACCTAGATTCATTATAACACGAATTTTTTAAATTAGATAGTTAGATTAAATTCATCGCCATCTTTGGGAACAATTATATTAGGATATTCATTTAAGATAAGTTCTTCTCTTGCTTCATCACTTAAATGACTAACTATAAATTTACAAGAGGGATATTTATTACTTAAGGAATTTATATTATCAATACCTAGATGTTTTTTATTTCCTTTAATTAGGGAACAATCACAAATTAGAAAGTGGCATTTACTAGCTAAATAATCTATATTATCACACATTGATGTATCACCAGTAAAACCGATATATAAATCTTTATTTTGAAATAAATAGCCATATGATGGCTTTATATTACCATGAGAAACTAAATATTTAGTTATAAAATAATCATTTATTTTAAAAGAATCTTTAGAGTTATATTTTAAATTTAAAGTAGTTAATGCTTCTTTAAAAGAATGGGGAAATGCTAATTTAAATAAGATATTTATTTTCTTAATACCATCTTTACTACAATAAATATTTAAATTTAAATTATTTCTTTTAGACTTATATAATAAGAAAAAAGGCATATCAAAATAATGATCACCATGAAAATGGGTTATTAACAATTCATCAATATTTAAAGGATTATTATTTAATCTTAATAAATTTTTAACTGAGCCATTAGGTATATCTATTAAAATATGATCATCAATTAAATAAGAAGCACTGTTAAAAGAAGTCCACATATTTCCGGTACCAATTAATTTAAGCTTCATTTTACCACTCTTTACAGCTTTTAAATATTTTATTTTTATCCCCTTTTCACTAAATTTTTCTTCATATTCAGTCATAACATTAGGTATATCTTCATTATGTAAATCATAAGATAATTTTTCAATCGTATAGCCATTTTCCTTAAAAGAATTAAGACTATATTCAAATAAATCATCATTATCTGTTTTTTGAATAATTACTTCTTTATCTTTAAATAATTTATGATATAAATCTAAAAAATTTTTAGAAGTTAAACGTCTTTTTTCGTGTCTTACTTTTGGCCAAGGATCAGAAAAATTTAAATAAATAACAGAAACTTTACCTTTTAATAATTCTTCTAATTTAGCAACATCACTAATAATAATTTTTAAATTAGGTAAATGATAAGGCTTAATTTTTTTAATGGCAATACTTGCTACACTAGCATATTTTTCAATACCTATAAAATTAATATCCGGATTATTTAAGGCCATCTTTAAAAGAAAATTACCTTTACCCATACCAATTTCAATATGAAGGGGATTTTTATTAGGAAAAGAAATCGTATCTGTAATTAAAAAGTCACAATTATTAATAATTTCTTCTTTATTTTTGGGGTTACGCATTCGCAATTTAAAAACACTTCCTTTAAATTTATACATATAATGTTGTAGGAGGTATTTAATGAAAAAAACAAGAAATTCATTCTTTTCTGAAAGTAATTTTCAATCCTACAACCCAAATATGAACATGAACCCTGCTCCTTATCAAGCCTCAAGCAACTATTTTTATCAAGGACCAGTACCCAATAATTATAACACACAAAATGGTTACATGGTAGGAAATACCAATAGTGATTTAGAAGGCCGACTTGCTAAAATTGAAAGACAATTAAATCGTCTTGAATATCGTTTAACTAAAGTAGAAAATTCCACTAATATAGTATCTAGTGAAGATTTTGATACTAACAATTCCAATATGTATATGTTATAAACTCGCCTACATGTCGAGTTTTTTTAATGATAAATAATCATCGCTGTAAAACAATAAATTTGTTCTTCTCCATTAATAGCTATTGCTACTTGATATTTAATATCGATAACATCAATATCATTATGTAAAAAATTATTAATACTATTTTCTAAATCTCTTTCACATTCTTCATCAAATACTTTTACTTTCATAACATCACCCTTTATAATATAACAAATTATTCATAAACATTTTGTCAAAAAATGTTTTTTTAGTTGGTTTAAATAAGGAACAATGATATAATGTTTTTGAGAAAAAGGTGGTTGTCATGGATAATGTAATATATATTTTTGGTCATAAGAATCCTGATACTGATAGTGTATGTGCAGCGATTGCCCTAGCTTACTTAAAAAACAAACAAGGTTTTAATACTGAAGCTAGAATACTATCTAATATTAATGAAGAAACTAGTTATGTTTTAAATAAATTTAAAGTAGATGTTCCTCATTTTCTTGATAATGTTAAACTACAAATTAAAGATGTCAATTATCATAAAGATTTTAAAGTTAATCTTCATGAATCGGTTTATAATGCTTTTTTGAGAATGCAAAATAATGATATGAGTACCATACCTGTTGTTGATGATAATGATAAATTCATCGGTGTTTTTGCTATGAAAGATATTGCTAAACATATAATTTTAGACAATAATACTTATTTAAAGACAAGTTATGATAAAATTTTAGAAACTTTAAATGGTAAAGAAATATTACGTTTTAATGATGAAATTGAAGGAGATATTACTAATATTGATTTACGAAGTACTACTTTTTATTCCAATCATTTATTAAATAATAAATCAATTTTAATTATAGGAGATCGCCATAGTATTATTGAAGATGCCATTAATAAAAAAATTAAATTATTAATTATTACGGGTAGTAATAAAATGAAAGATGACCATCTAGAATTAGCTAAAAAAAATAAAGTTAATATTATTTATACTAATAAAGAAACTTATGAAACCCTACTTACTATAGGATATACTAATTATATAGCTAATTATGGTTATAAAACGGATTTAGTTTTAGTTAATGAAAATGATGATGTCTCTGATTTTAATGATTTAATTAATAAAACGAGACATAGTTATTATCCGGTTATAAATAATCAAGGTTTATGTCTTGGTTTAATTAAACTATCTGATTTAAGAGATTATCAACCAAAAAGAGTTATTTTAGTAGATCATAATGAAATTAGTCAAAGTGTTGATGGCCTAGAAGAAGCTAAAATTATGGGTATTGTAGATCACCATAAATTAGGTACTTTAGGAACTATTGAGCCCATTAATTTTAGAAGTATGATAGTTGGGGCAACTTGTACCATTATTTATGAATTATTTAAAGAAAATAAAATTAAAATTCCAAATGATATAGCATCCCTTCTTTTAGCGGGTATTATTTCTGATACTTTACTTTTGAAAAGCCCTACTACCACTAAAGATGATGAAAAAGCATTAAATGATTTAGCCAAAATAACAGCGATTGATCCTCAAAAATTAGCTATTTCTATGTTTAAAGCTAACGATATAGTAAAATCTAAATCAATGAAAGAAATAGTATATATGGACTTTAAAACATTTAAAATTGATAATAAAATGATAGCCATTGGTCAAATTACAACTTTGAATTCTAAAGCTATTTTAAAACAAAAACATAGTTACATTAAATTTTTAAATAAAGAAGCTAACAATCATAATTATGATATTTTATTATTTGTTATAACTGATATATTTAAAAATGGCTCTTATTTTCTATTTAATGACAGTGCTAAAGAAACACTGCAAAATGCCTTTAGTAAAAATGTAGAACAAGGTAGTTTCTTAAATGATATTATGTCTCGAAAAAAACAAATTTTACCTAATATTATGAATACCTTAAAATAAAAAGTGGTAACCCCACTTTTTATTTTATAAGTAAAATTCCCATAAATTTTTAATTTGACCTTCTAATACTTCATAACTCCATAATTTACTACTTCTTTTTTTACTATTAGAATCATTTACTTTAATCATACCATCTTCTAAACCAACTAAAACAATAAAATGACCAGTAGTGGTAAAATCACCTTTTTTCATACTACATATAATCGGATGTCCATTTTCTAATGCCCTAAATACTTCTTCTTTTGATAATGTTAAAACTCGCGATTTAACCCCTAATTGTAAAGCCCCATCACTCATTAAATTCCAACTAGTTCCAACACCTGGTACAAAATAGTTATACTCTTCGGCAAAAGCTGAAACATAAGCTGGTGTCATTTTTTTATCTTTAGTTAAACCCGCTACTACCATAGAAAGAGCGGTCGGGCCACATCCATCAATAGCAATCGAACTATCTCCATATTCTTGGTATCCCCATCTTTTATCCCATTGAAGTAATAAAGGAATATCCGATACATCATCTAATTCTCCATTATATGTTGTTTTAAATTTTTCTGGATAATCAATGACAAAATCAAATAAATCTAAATCTCTTAAAAGCATTTCTAAAAGTGTTGTAGGATATTCATCATAATTATCAATAATACTAGCAAATTTATTATTATAGGTATTTAATATATTTAATTTTTCTAATACAGTTAATTCTTCATTATATGCTAGTTCACTTGCTACTTCATTTGTTTTAGCTTCAATTTTAGCTTTCTCTTCTTCTTCTTCTTCTTTTTTCTTTGCAATATTTATATTAGTATTGTTATTTTCATTATTAACATTGTTATTAAATAACTTATGATAAAAGGTTGGAGCATAATAAATTACCATGAATAAGAAGAAAAGAATTATTATTAATTTAAATGATTTTTTTAAATGTTTTTTCCTTTTCATATTTTATCACCAACATAGTAATCTTATCACAAATAACTTCACTTGTCTTTAAGATTTTTTTAAATAATGTCAACTACCCTTTTTAGGCACTCAATTTTTGACTAGCCATTTACCTTTTTTTGTAGCACCAGTTCTTTCAACAAGCCCAATATCTATAAGTATTTTTATATTTCTTTGTATAGTTCTAATATTAACATCTAACAACCTTGCTAATGATTCTTGAGTAATGTATGGTGAATCTAACATTAATCTAATAATAGAATTCTGTGTTTCAGTTAATTTTATATCATTAACTTTTCTTTTATTTAAGTCAGTTTTATTTTCATTAAACGGAAATGTAACTCTTATAAAATTCGGAAAAAATTCAAACGATTTCTTGTCATAACTTTGTAATATTCGAATAATTCCAGTGCCCATTTGCTCAACTAAACCAAGATCATTGAATACTTTCATTAATTCTTTATTCTTTGGTAATGAATAGCCTTCTAAAAATTCTTCTTTTGTTGTTGATGGTTGAATACCTCCATTTGATGATATCACTAATCTATCGTTAAACATTTCAAACTTTGGAGCATATTCATTGGACCAATCATTATGAACTATTGCATTTACTACTGCTTCTCTAACTGCAACATAGTCATACATTTTTATTTCTTTTCTTTCAGGATATTCTATTCTAGTAAATATTCTGTTTTCTATTTCTAATTTATCTAAAATACTTTTAGTTGCCTTAATAATAGAACAATTACCAAAATCTTCATTCTCAATTAAATTAACAGCATTAGTTCCTTCGTATTTACCAAATCTAATAGACATTGTATTATTATCAGCAAGTAAATAAGCATTATAATTATATTTACCATCATCAGTATATAATTCTAATTGCTTTAAGAAATTATTATTAATATTAAAGCCTTTTTCTTCGTAATATATTTTTAGTTGGTTAAAAGTTAATTCTTGCTTAGGAGAGACTATATTTCTTAATGAAATTCTTGTTCTTTTATTAATTCTATTATTAATCATATCATAAGGCATACTTTGTATTGAACTGCCAACTCTAATAAAACAACTATCAGGGGTCATTCCCATACCTTTAATATAATATGGATCATCACTACCATGAGCAATAATTATTTTAATATATTTTTTATTGTTTTCTTCTAATATAACAACATCATATAGTCCTAATGTTGATGGCATAATATTATCTTTAATTCTATCTTTAATAGTTCTTTGAAGTAAATCAATATTACCATTTATACCAACTATGACCCCTTTATCATTAACACCAATATAAATATTACCACCACTAGTATTCAAAAATGATATGACTTCTTCTTCGAAATTATCTGTTAATTTAACTTTAAATTCATTTCTTACATCTTCAATTACATCTAACATATTTTTACCTCCTGATTCTCATAATCTAATTATACTATGCCGTAAGAAATGTCGCAAGAAATGTCGTAAGAAAGTTATTATAATTCACTGTAATTTCCTAATATTTTCTCGGTGAGAATTTTTAATGATACGATTATTTGCCGTAAGAAATGTCGTAAGAAAGTATTAAGAAAAAGAAGAAATATTTTAATTAGCATTTCTTCTTTTTAGTTGTGTGAGTTTTTAAATTTTAAATTTTTAAATTAATCTATCTTTGTATCACCACCTTACATAAATAATTATAAAATTTATTTATGAATATTTAGTGTTAGATAGATGAAATTTTAAAATAGAAAGTTGATCCACTACCTACCTTACTTTTAACACCATAAGCAAAATTATGTTTATTTAATATTTCTTTGACAATCGATAAACCAAGACCAGTTGAAGTTACACTACGTTGATGGTTTTTATCATTTTTATAATATTTATCCCAAATATAAGGTATTTCTTCACTCTTAATACCCTTCCCAGTATCAATTATTTCTACTAAATAATTTTCTTTTTCTTTTTTTACTCTAATTTTAACTTTTTTATCATCACCAGTATAATTAATAGCGTTATTAACTAAATTATAAATTACTTGATTTATTTTTTCTTTATCAGCTTTTACCATTGCTTTTTTAGGCATTTCTAAAATAAATTCATAGTTTTCTAAATATTCAATAACAGAAAACTTTTTAACAATATTTTTAATTTCTTTAATTAAATCATATTCTTCATAATTATAATTATAATCATCATTTTGAATTTTGGAAAATTCTAAAATATCATTTACTAAATTAGTAAGACGATCTGATTCATCAATAATAATATCTAAATGCTCATTCATTTTTTTAGGGTCTTTATAAGAAATATCTTTAATCATTTCGGCATAAGCTTTAATCATTGTAAGCGGTGTTTTTAAATCATGAGAAACATTAGCGAGTAAATCTCTTTTAGCTTCATCATTAGCTTTTAATTCTTTTTGAACTTCTTCTAGAGTATTAGATAATTCTTCAATTTCAATAATTTCATTTTTAGGAAATTTAACATCATATTTACCCTTCCCAATTTCTTTAGCTTTTTTCGTAATTATTCTTATTGGTTTAGTAGTAATATTAGCAATAAAAACCGAAATAATTATGGAACAAATAATAATTAAAATTAAAAAATAAACATTTTGCATTTTAAATAATTTAATAAAATTAGAAACATTCTCTAAATTACTAAATACGAAAATATCTTTATTATTACTTTTAAAAGCATATAAAATGCTTTTAGTATTAGTCATAGGGTTATCTAAACGATAATAATTACTTGCTTCACTACTTCTAATAAAATTTTTTACTAAACTATTAATCGTACTATTATTTTTATTTAATAAGCAACCATTTTGCATCGTATTAAAATTAATAACCGATTTATCTTCATCAAAAATACTTATACATACTTCATTATCATAAGCTAAATTTTCCGCTAAAGAATAAACATTTTGAGTATTATTTTTAAATTCATTAACTATATTATTAATTTTTTTGATTTGATTAGACTTATAAACAGCATTAAAAACTAATGCTTCACAAAGCCACATGCTTAAAACAATACCGACGTTAAAAACAGCGATTAAAATAACAGTTTTAAATTCTATTCCTTTAATTTTCTTCTTTATATTCAATTTTATAACCCATTCCTCTTATAGTTTTAATCATATTACGATATTTACCTAAATGAGATCTTAAAGTTTTAATATGCGTATCAATAGTTCGATCATCACCATAAAAATCATAACCCCAGATACTTGATAATAATTTTTCACGCGATAAAGCAATATTTTTATTTTCTATTAAAAATTTTAATAAATCATATTCTTTAGGAGTTAAAGTAATTTCTTCATCATCAATATAAACTTCATGAGCTAAATCATCAATTTTTATACCCGCTAGGCTAATAATATTTTCTTTATTATCTCTTTTTAATATGGCTTTTACTCTAGCTACCAATTCTTTAGGGCTAAAAGGTTTAGTAACATAATCATCAATTCCTAAATCAAACCCAATTAATTTATCATATTCAGCACTACGAGCGGATAACATAATAAATGGAACATCTTTGATTTTTTTAATTTCTTTACAAGCTGTATAACCATCCATATTAGGCATCATTACATCCATTATAACTAAATTAATATTACTATTTCTATATTTATTAATGGCCTCTACTCCATCGGATGCTTCGATAACATGATAACCCTCTAAAGTTAAATATTCCTTAATAACATCTCTAATTAATTTTTCATCATCTACTACTAAGATATTCAAAAGAATCATCTCCATTAAGAATAGTATAACAAATTTGTGAAGATTTAATGAAAAAACTTAATCTTTTTAGGGATTAAGTCTTAATTAAGATCAAATAAATCATTTAAAACATCATCATCGTTATTTGTCTCTGGTTCCTCGTCTTGATTAGTATCTATATCTTCATCACTATCTTTATTATCACTTACATTAATATAAATGGTTAGACTACTTATATTAGTAAGAGAAGTTCCAGCTTTAATACTTTGAGAACCAATTAAACCATCATCGATAAGAGAGTTATAATGTTCATCACTAGAATTAACCATCACTTTATTAATTGTGATATTATTTTCTTTACCCCAATATTCTGCTTCACTTACTGATTTACCAACAAAATTCGGAATAGCTCGATTATCTACTTCATTTTTTAAACCTTTACCAATTAAAGTTTGTTCATAAGGAGTATTAGCATCAAAGGAAAAATCCGTAATTAAAGTTGGCTCGATTAAACCTAAATTAACTTTTAGAGCTTTAATAATTTCTTCTAAACTACGTTCATAATAACCTAAAGCAGCAGAATAAGTATTCTTTTTAGCATTATAAATTCTTCGATCATATACTTCCAAATAAGCTTTAGACACAACGATTGGCTCTTTATCAGATAAAACATTTAACATCATTTGTTTTAAAATATTATAACTTGATAAAATTTCATTTTCTGATAAATTAGTCGAAATATTTTTTGATATAGCTTTTAATATATTATCAAAATCAATAATTGTATTTAAAGATAATAATTTTTTAGCTATAGCTTCCACGATTAATTGTTGATTTTGAATTCTTTGTAAATCACCTGTAGGTAAAGTATGACGATGTCTAGCATAAGCTAAAGCCTCTTCACCATTTAAATGTTGATAACCTTCTTTTAGACAAATGGCATTTGTATAATCTCTATTGCTATCTTGCTCACAGAATGGATAAGTAACATTAACATCAATGCCATCCAAAGCCTCAACTAAATCAACAACTCCTTTAAAATCAATACGAGCATAATAATCAATCTTAATATCTATTAAATCTTCAATCGTTTCCTCGACACAATCCATACCTCCAACTGATGAAGTATTAATTTTAGCAGAAGCACCATTACGACACGCAATAGGTATATATAAATCTCTTGGAATACTAAACATGGTTGCATTTAAAGTTTGAGGATTAAAAGTAACAAGCATTAAAGTATCACCATTAAATGAATTAGCACTAGCAATCGTATCTTCAGTCGAATCAACTCCCATTAGAAGAATAGTAAATGGTTTATTTAAAGTGCCATTAGAGTTACTTTCATTTTTATTTTTTTTAATAATTGTTTTTTTATAAATAATTTTAGTTTCTGAAGCTATATTTTGATAATCATCATCATTTTGAAAATAACTAACATAATTACTTTGAACAAAAATAGCATCAACTTCTTTATTATATAAATCAATAATCATATCATCATAATCATCATAACTAATTATTTCATAATCTAATTTATTATCTTTAATTATTTGGTTAGCTACTTCATAACCTTCAATATCATTTTTATTAGAAATTTGCCCTACTTTACTAATATTAGCATTATCTTTTAAACTAATTAAATAACCAGTATAATATAAATTATCATTTTGACTCATGAGTCCAATCGCACCATAAGCTATATTTATATAATAAGAAATAATTAATAAAATAATAGATAATATCAAAGTAATAATACTTATAATAATATATTTTATTTTATTTTTATTAACTATAAATTTATATCCTTTATAAATAAAGTATCCTAAATAAAGAATAACAAAAATAATAATTATAACTCTTATTGTATTTTCTATACCATTTAATTTAATAAGAGAATAAGTAAATAAACTTCCCGCTACTACAAAAAGAAGAGTTAATAGTAAATAAATTATCATTCTTACTTTATTAGCGCAAAAAAGTCTCTTAAAACTTCTTTTCAACTTCATTCTACTCCTTTATATGAAACAATAGCTAATTTATTATCTTCTTTAACTAAAATTATTTCACCCTTTTTATCATATCCTAAATCTTCTTCATAATTCCAAGTAACTTCTACTTTATAAGTTTCATATTCTTTTTTATTATATGTATAGGGTTCAGTATCTATTATATTAGTAGCAACAATTTCCTTAACAGCAGGATACTTACTATTACTATTACCAACATATTTATATAAATTATCTATTACATTTAATTTAAAGTTATCAGAAACTTCTTCAAAAACATATTCCGTACCCCCAACATCATATTTACTTGTTTTATTATTAATTGTAAATAAATCAATAACAAATAAATTACTTAATTCTTTAGCATATTCACCATAATCTATAGAATCAGATTCTAATATTTTCTTTAATTTATTAAATTCATTTTTCATTAATTTAGTATCACGATCATCTAAAGTATAATTAAAATCACTAATTTTATCAACAACTTTATATAAATCTTTTTGCGTATTACTAAATTTAAAAATGGCAAAAATTATTAAAAATAATATGATTAAAATAAATGTTACTTTTAATAAAATTTTATACTCCTTCTTCACTACTATCCTCGCTCTCATTAAATAAATCATACATAATTATAGCATTCCCAATCTCAATTAATTTATCAGAATATTCTTCATTTTTAGCTATATATTCATCATCCACGACAACATTGTTTTTAAGCATTTTATATTTACCTGTTGAAATATTATAATAAACTTTATTGGTTAAATAATTACCACTTGGAAAAACAACAATATTATTATCTTTTATGTTAAAGATATCATGACCTAAAACATACTTATTATTAATATTTAACATATTATATAGAGTTGGCGCGGCATCATACATTCCCATAATTGTATCGATATTGCCTTTAAATATTTTTTGTAATTGTTCATTTTTAGTCCATATAATAAGAGGTGTTTTTTTGTTTAAATAATGATCAAAACTATCATAAGATACATAAGTAGGATCAGATTCATCTTTTAATTCTCCAGTTAAATAATCATAATTATATAAATAATTCATATCTTTATAGCTTAATTTAGCATCATGATCACCATAAAAGACAAAGACTGTATTATTAAAATAAGCACTATTTTTAATATAAGAAATAAAATCTCCTAAAGCTTCATCAGCATAATGAGCACTAACAATATAATGACCAACATCACGATCACATAAATAACATGTACTCATCATTTCTCCAGTTACTTCATTAGAATAATAATCATTAATATCATATGTAAAAGCATCATTATTTTTAAATGGTGAATGATTAGATAAGGTAATAATTGTGCCAAAATAATTTTGGTTATTAGCTTCAATATTTTCTAAAATAGGTATGGCTTGTTCAAAGAATAATTTATCATTTATTCCAAGTCCAATAACATCAGGACTATCATTAGATTCATCAAAAGTAAATGATTCTTTATAATACATATCGGTATAACCTAAATTAGGATGGACATTCTTTCGATTCCACATAACTGATTGATTACCATGCATACTAAAAGTATAATAGCCTCGTTCTTCTTTTAATATTTTAGGTAGAGTTACAAAAGTATTATTGCCATAACTTGAAAAAATAGTATTGCCTGTTGATGGTAAAAGACCAGTTAACATTATATATTCAGCATCTGATGAGGTACCAAGAGCAATTTGAGGATAAAAATTGCTAAAGAACATTCCTTCATTTGCTAAAGCTTTTAAATTAGGTACTACTTCTTCCCCATTAAATTGTAAGTTCATTAAGAAATTTTGCATACTTTCCATGTGAACATAAACAATATTATAACCTTCTAAAACACCACTATATTTATTCTTTTTAGTGTAGGTATTTCTTTCTTCATCATTAAAGAAATCATTAAATAATTGTAGGGCATCATCACGGCCAAAAAGCGTATTTACTTTAGTTGCTACAGCTTGAACGGCATCATTTAATTGATATAAGACAATCCCAAATCTTTCAACATTAAGTCTTCGATTCCATTGTTTGGCAAGACGACTATAATCAGCACCACTCGCTGTGGCAAAAGTATAAACTAAAAAGACTAAACTTGCAATTAAAGTTCCAACCATCATTGATTTTTTCTTCTCTATTTTATCCATAATGTTATAATATGATGATGATTTTAAATGATTATGAATATAATAAAATATGATAGGTTGTAAAACATAGATAAAATCTATTAAACGTAATCTGGCAAATATTGAATCAGTAACAGTTTCAGCTTGGTGTAAAGTGGAAAGTTGAACAACTGAGGCAAAATCTTCATAAAATATATAGAACACAGAATTAACTACTTCAAGAATTGTAAAAAAGATAATAAAAATAAAATAATATTTAAATTGATTTTTGGCTTTAAATAAATAGCCAAAGGCTCCGATTAATAAAATTAACCCAATATCACATATAATTGGTTGATAATTAAATGGACCCCCAACTGTTACTTCTCTTATAATAATTGTACCACATAATGAAAGAAGAAAATAACTTAAAAACAATCTATTTGTATAAATATATTTAACTATTATATTACGTAATTTTTTTAAATATTTATATATAAAACTCATTTAATTTACCTTCTCTAACAGTAATTATAACAATTTTCCTTAATATTAGCAATTATTCCTTGCAAAATAGATAAAAATTTGATATTATTTATCTACATGCAGGTGTAGTACAGCGGTTAGTATGCGACCTTGCCAAGGTTGAGACGGCA
>CANQGF010000026.1 GCA_947601485.1 uncultured Bacilli bacterium | reverse complement strand
AGTTTTACTCCCTCTACTAATATATATCGCGCGTGAGTGCCGATTTCCTTCTTTTTGAATGAAATTTGTTTAAAAAAGTTGTCTATTTGTTCCTTTTTTTGATTTTAAAAATTTAAAAATTTAAAAAGCTTGACTTTACTTTTTACATAGATTAGTATAATATTTTATAGAAGTTGGGAGTAAATAACATGGAAAATTTATTTGATTTAAAAGATTTAAAAAAAACATCATTGGATTATAAAAGTGATGAATTTCATAAAGAATATGTTGATGCTTTTTATATTTATGAATATATAATAAAATACGTATTACCAGAATTAATTCGTAATAAATATTTTGCTGAATATTATGGAAAGAAAAAAAATATTATTTTAGATTTAGCAAATTATACTGATTATAATAATAAAGGTGAATTTCCTTTTGTATTAGTTGATAAATGGAAAGAAGACACTCTTGCCATTATAACAATATATAATGGTGCAGAAAAAGATAAAGATGTTAATAATACAACATTTAGATTATTTTATGAAATGTTAGTAAATTTTATTAATTTCTATCATTTAGGATATGCTCCTAATAAATCTGATTATAATTTTATTAAAAGATTAGAAATAGATACTTCCGTGTATCAATTAGTTGATGCTTTTTATAGTGAATGGCAAAGAATAGATTATGAAACAAAGGAAATTATTGATGATTATCAAGATGAATATGGAATAGATAGGAAAGTATTACTTCCTGGCGAAAGTAATATAAATTTATTAAAAAGAAAAAAAGAAATTAATAAAGGAGAATAGTTATGGAAAACTTATTTAAAATAAAAGATTTAAAAAAAGTATCATTAGATTATAAAAATAAGCCTTGTGATAATTTGGAATTAGAAATAATTGATGCCTTTTATATTTATGAATATGTCATAAAAAATGAGTTACTTGAAATAATTAAAAAATATGAAAAGAACGCAGAATTAACATTTTATTATTCTTATAAAAGAATAGGCAAAGAAGAAGTACCATCTTTTGAAGTTCATTGGCTTGATTCTCATAATGGCACATCAATTAGGTTGTGTTTAAGGAATGCAAATAATACATTAAAAGATGAATACGGATATCAATATGCTAACCCATATCTTGCTAAAAATAAAAATTTGAATATAAATAAAAAAACTTTTGATATGCTAATTCAAATGTTTAATAATTTTATAGATAGTTATGAGCTAGGACAAGATTATTATATTAGTTATGATTGTGTACGTTTCAATATAAATGCTCCATTATATCAATTAATTGATGCTTTTTATAGTGAGTGGCAAAGAATTGATTATGAGGCAAAAGAAATTATTGAAGACTTACAAGAAGAATATAATGTAGATAGGAAAGTATTACTTCCTAATGAATATGATGTAAGTTCTTTAAGAAGAAAGAAATAATTAGAAATAATTAGAAATCTTTCTTTTTTTTAACTTATAGTTTATAATTAATTAAGGAAAGAAGGTTCATCTAATGAAATTAAAAAATAGTTATTTTTATACTTTAAGAGAAGATGTTAAAGATGAAGAAAGCATAAGTGGTAAATTATTAGTTAGATCAGGTATGATTAAAAAAGTTGGAGCAGGTATTTATATGTATTTACCAATGGGTTTAAAAGTACTTGAAAAAATAAAAAAGATTGTTAAAGAAGAAATGGATGCCACTGGTGCTACTGAAGTTTTAATGCCTAGTTTAATTCCAAGTGAATATTATGAAACCTGTGGAAGGATTGAAGCTTTAGGAAAAAGTATGTTTCATCTATCTGATCGTTTTGATAAACCTTTTGTTTTAGGACCAACTCATGAAGAATTATTTACTATTGCGGCTAAATTAAAAGTTAATAGTTATAAAGATTTACCTTTTACTATTTATCAAATGGCTGATAAATTTCGTGATGAACCAAGACCTAGATATGGCCTTATTAGAGTAAGAGAATTTATTATGAAAGATGCTTATTCTTTTGATAGAGATGAAGAAGGATTAGATATTTCTTATAATAAAATGAAGAAAGCTTATAATAATATTTATGATCGCTTAAAAATTAATTATAAAATTGTTAAAGCTGATACAGGTGTTATGGGTGGTAGTTTATCCGAAGAATACCAAGCAATAACAGATATTGGTGAAGATGTTTTAGTATTATGTGATTCATGTAATTATGCTTCCAATTTAGAGATATCTGAAGTTATTTCTAAAGATACAAAAGAAGAAGAACAAAAATTGGAATTAGTGGAAACTCCAAATAAAGAAAGTATTGAAGAAGTAAGTGCTTATTTAAATGTCCCAGCAAGTAAATGCGTTAAAGCTATGTTAATGAATGTTGATAATGAATTAGTTGTTTTCTTTATAAGAGGAGATAGAGAACTTAACTTAAATAAAGTTTCTAAATTATTAAATGCTAAAGAAATTAATTTTGCTGATGATGAACTTATTAATACAAGTAATGCTGTTCCTGGTTATACTGGACCAATTAATTTAAATAGCAAAATAGTAGTAGATAAAGAAGTATTAACCATGCATAATTTTGTCTGTGGTGCTAATAAAAAAGGATATCATTATATTAATGTTAATCCTAAAGATTTTAAATATGATTTATCTGGAGATATAACTAATGTTATTGAAGGTGATGTTTGCCCTGTTTGTGGTGGTAAATTATATTTTAAAAAAGGTATTGAAATTGGTAATTTATTTAAATTAGGCACTAAATATTCTTTAAAATTAGGACTTAATTATTTAGATGAAAATAATCAAAATAAACCAGTTATAATGGGATGTTATGGTTTAGGTATTGGTAGAATACTTGCTAGTATTATTGAACAAAATAATGATGAAAATGGTATTATTTTTCCAAGTTCTATTGCTCCTTATGAAGTTTGTCTTGTTTTAATTGATTCAAAAGATGAATTACAAAATAAAATTGCTAATCAAATCTATGATGAACTTAAAAATAGAGGAGTAGATGTTTTACTCGATGATCGTGATGAAAGACCAGGTGTTAAATTTAAAGATATGGATTTAATTGGTATACCTCTTCGCATTACGATTGGTAAAAAAGTAAATGATAATTTAGTAGAATTTAAAGAAAGAATTAGTGCTTCATCTAAAGATGTTTTAGTAGAACAAATTGTTGAAGAAGTAATTAATTATTTAAAAAAATAAAAGCCTACATCAAAGTGTGTAAGCTTTTTTTAAATCATAAACTTATTAATTAGAGTTTATGATTTATTTTTTATCTGGATTATTATCTTTTTCTTCTTTTACAAAATCATCAATTCTTTTGTCAATGATGTATTCAATTTCTTTGTTCATACTACGTTTATTTTTTTCGGCAACTTTTTTTAACTTTTCCCATGAATCTTCATTAACTCTAATTGTACAAGTAACAATATTATTTTGCATATTTTAGCTCCCTTCAAAATTGTCACTATTATTATACTAATTTGCAACCATTTTAAATAGTTTTAAAATGGTTGCATAATGGTATTGATTTTTTAAATCAAAAGTGTTATCATAAATTTATGATATCACAATGCAACCATAATAGTTATAAAGGAGTTTAAAGAAATGAAGAAGAAATATATGTATTTAACACTTTTGCTGTTAATAGTATTAACAATATTTGTAATAATTAAACCAAATAAAAGGCAAGAAGTTAATGTTATTAATGAAGCAAAAGAACAAAATAGTTTTGCAATATATAAAGACGATGGATCAGGTAATTATGCAATATCTAGCGATACATCATTTCCCACTAAAGGTTACATTCTTAATATGGACAAAACTAAATGTTTTGATTCAAATAATAGTGATGTATCAAATAGTATAGTAAGTCAAAGTCTTGATGGCAAAATAACATTGCAAGCTACCCAAGCATCATATTGTGATTTATATTTTACTAAAGATGATGATGTACCAGTAGTAACTACCTTTAGTATAACCGGAACGAAAGAAAATAATGAAACGTTAAATAGTGGTTTTACACATAAAGTAAATGTAACATATAACATAGGATGGAACGCAACTGATGTTGTAAGTTATTGTATAAGTACAAGTCAAAGTTCATGTAATGGAAGTTGGGTAAATGTAAGTGATACAAGTGTAAGTCCAACAGAACCAGCATTAGATAATACAGAAGGTAAAAAAACAAGATATGCCTTTATTAAAGATAAAGCCAATAATATATCAGTAGGTAAAGAAGCATCAATAACGTTAGATTTAAATAACCCAACAGTAAGTAATGTAACATATAAAAGTAAAGATACAAGTAGTATCACAGTAAATGTAACAGGAAGTGATGGAACAACAGGAAGTGGTGTAGTTAAGTATGAATGTAAAGCCACTACCCAAAATACTTGGGTTACACAAGTTGGAGATACCTGTACAGTAACTGGTCTAAATGATGGAACAGAATATACTATTGAAGGAAGAGTAACAGATGCATCAGGAAGAGTATCAACAAATAGTATAAGTACAACACAAAGTACAGAAGCAGCTTATAGTTGTTCCGCAGGAGAAGAATTAGTACAAGATTCCCAAAAAGGCTCATCATCCGGAGGATATATATGTAAAGCTAGTGCGTCAAGTAAAGGTTGGTATAATACAAATACGTATTATACATGTAGCGAAAATAGTGTTCATTATAGTACTAAATCGGCGGCTGAATCCGCTTGCGGAGGTGCAAAAAGAGGAATCTGCGATAGTCGAGGATCACAGTATGTCCTACTTTCAGATGGAGAGATTGTTTGTAGTGGAACCGACCGAGATTCGGCGAAGGCCGATTGTGTATCGAAGGGGTACACTACCGGATGCGGGATGAACTATGCTAATAATAAGTATGCGTGTAGACTATATCTTCATGGATCTTCCGTGAGAATGATGCTTCCCTCTTCATTTGAAACTGAACAGGATTGTTCTCGGGTATGCACTTTTTGGTTATTAAACGTGAGTACTTATTCCTGCAGTCTGACGTCAAATACTTATGATTCCCAAGAATCTTGCGTGACAGGTTGTGTCAAAGATGGTACAGTATCTTCTGCTTCTCAAAACGATAATTATCATTGTGATTCTTCCTCTGGTTGGTCTACATATTCTGGAAGTGGAAGTTCTCTCCAATGTTATCGTGCAGCCACTAAAGGTTAATACCTTGACAAGGAAAAGTCATAAAAACCATCATAAACTTAATCCGGGAAAGGGTAGAAATACCTTTTCTTTTTGCATTAAGATATAAAAAATGATTATTTATTTTTTAATTAAATAATCATTTATACCATATTTTTCTTCTTCAGTATCAAAAAATATTTCTAATCGAGGAGTTTTATAAGTTAAAATTATCATAATTGTATAGACAATAGTTATAAAAATAATAGCTAAACTTTCACCATATTTAATATGATTTAGTCGGAGAATAAAATAACCAATAATATTAACTATTAAGATAGTTATAAATAAAACAATAAAAGTTACAGGCATTATTTCACCAAAATTATAATAAATAGGTAAAAACATTAATAGATAAATAGGAATACTTATAATGGCTTTAATAAAAGAGGTAATTAAAAAATTATCATGACTAATATGAAATTTCTTTAAAATAAAATATTCGATTGCACTAGCTATTAAAATAGTAGTGAATAACATTTTCATGTGTTCCCATATACTTTCGTTAACTGGAAAAAAGATAGAAAAGATAGGATTGGGTAATAAAGTATATAAAAAATGAGTTATAAAACATAATAAAAAAGTTATAATGGTATTAATGAATATCATTTTTTTTAGATTCATTTTTAATTCACCTAATAATAATATAGTAAAAATATGAAAAAATATACTAATGTGTGTTATAATCTTTTCGAGAAATGAAGTGACAAAATGGAAAAATATCAAGAAGTAGAAAGAAGTATTATTAAAACATATCGTAAAGATATTTGGCATATGTTTGCTAAAGCGGTTAATGATTATGAATTAATTAAAGAAAATGATAAGATAATGGTTTGTATTAGTGGAGGTAAAGATTCGTTTTTACTGGCTAAATGTATTGAAGAATTACAAAAACATGGCAAAATTCATTTTGATGTTTGTTACGTTACAATGAATCCAGGGTATAATGAAGAAAATAATAATAAAATATTAGCTAATGCTAAATTATTAAATATTCCTTTAGAAGAATTTAAAAGTGATATTTTTGAAGTAGCGTATAAACTTAATCCTGAAAATCCTTGTTATATGTGTGCCAGAATGCGAAGAGGATATTTATATAGTAAAGCAGAAGAATTAGGATGTAATAAAATTGCTTTAGGGCATCATTTTGATGATGTCATTGAAACAACTCTTTTATCAATGTTTTATGGAGCGGAAATTAAAACTATGATGCCAAAACTTCATAGTGATAATTTTAAAGGCCTTGAATTAATTAGACCACTTTATTTAGTAAAAGAATCATCTATTATCGCATGGCGTAATTTTAATAATTTATCATTTATTAATTGTGCATGTCCCCTAACTAGTAATTGTGTAATTGATAGAGATAATATTCCTGATAGTGAAATAGGCAGAAGAGAAGCTATGAAAAGATTAATTAAAAATTTAAGAAAAGAACATAAAGGAATAGATAATAATATATTTACGGCTTTAAATAATATAAATACGAATTGTATTTTAGGTTATAAAAAAGATGGAGAGTATACTAGTTTTTTAGATGAATATGATAAATAAATTATAAAAAATCAGATTCTACTAACTGTAGGTGTAAAAATAGAAGTTAATCCTATATAATTTCTTAAAAAGGAGAGATATTATGGATCAAGAAAAAATAGGTAAATTTATTGCCAAAGTAAGAAAGGAACAAAATTTAACACAGATTGAACTTGCAGAAAAATTAGGAATAACTTCTAAAGCGGTATCTAAATGGGAATGTGGAAAAGGTCTTCCTGATGCTTCCATTATGATTGAATTATGTAATATTTTAAACATTACGGTAAATGATTTATTAAGTGGAGAAAGAGTTAATGAAGAAAATTATCAAAAGAATTTAGAAAAAAACATTATTGATACGATAGATTATTCTGATAAAAAGGTATCTAAAAAAAATAAATTAATCTATCAAATGATTATGTTTTTTGGTTTAGGTTTAATTTTTATTGCCTTTACTATTTATCCTTCTGATAGTAGTTGGGCCTCAATTCATTCATTACTTGGATTATTTATATCAACTTTTGGTTTTATCAAACTTCAACTAAATAAAACTAATTTAAAAAAATTCTTTTTAGGTATAGTTTATTTTGCTATTGGATTTATTTTATTAATTTTTATAGATTATTCTAATGTTTTGTTAAATAAAGTACCACCTAGATTTTCTTATTATATTAAAACAAGTGATAATATGATTATCTATAAATCTTTATTATGTAATGTTTATAGAATAAATAGAAATACTAAAAATGAATATTATATTGTTGATACTAAAAAGGCATATAATGAAGAAAATATTCCTATAATACCATTTAATAGAGATAAATCAGGAATTGAAAATATAATTAAATTTAAAAATAAATATATAGGTAATAATAGTAATACCAGTCATTTAATTGATAATTTACCTCTTGCTGAATATGGATATGTTTTTGAAATTGATTCAACAAATTTAGAATTAACTATCAATTATAATATTACAGATTGGTATATTAATGAAAATAAATATTTAGAAAAAGCTCTTTTATATAATTCAGTTGCTATTTTTTATTTAATAGATAATGTAAATGTTATTACATTTAATTTTAGTGGTAATAAGTATTTAGTTGATAGAAAGCGTGTGATAGAATTTTATCCTAATTTTAATAATATAACAAATAAAGATAGTTTTAATAAATATTTAGAAAATAAAATAAATGATAATAATTTTGTTGAAAAAACATTTAATAAAATATTTTTATAATTATTAAAAAATTAAAATTTATATGAACTTAAGTAATAGTAGTTGTAAATAGCCCTCACCAAAACAATAATAAAATCTATAATATATTAGGTGTTTAGGAAATGATTGATTTTTATATTAATGCTAGTGTCTATGTTCAAGTTTTAATTGCTACTTTAATGACATGGGCTATTACAACTTTAGGAGCATCTTTAGTTTTCTTTTTTAAAAAAGTCAATTCAACCGTTTTAGATGCCATGATGGGTTTATCAGCAGGAGTAATGATTGCAGCATCTTTCTTCTCTTTATTAAGTCCCGCGGTAGAAGAAGCTAAAAACTTACAAATGAATGCAGCATTAGTCTTATCGATTGGTTTTTTAGTGGGAAGTGTTATTTTAATTTTAAGTGATAATTTTTTTACTAGAATTTTAGATAAAAGAGATAATATTAATGCTAAAGGTTTAAAAAGAAGTATTATGTTAATGTTATCAATTACTTTGCATAATATTCCAGAAGGACTTGCTATAGGAGTAGCTTTTGGCTCTATTGCAAGTAATTCTACTACTTTAATGGGAGCATTTATGTTAGCTGTAGGTATAGGTATTCAAAATTTCCCTGAAGGATCTGCGATTAGTTTGCCTTTGCGAAGAGAAAATTTTAGTCGTATGAAATCATTTATTTATGGTACACTCAGTGGTATTGTTGAACCGATTGCGGGTATAATTGGTTGTATATTAGTTATTTATGTGAAAAATATATTGCCATTCTTTTTAGCCTTTGCTGCTGGTGCGATGATTTATGTGGCGGTAAGTGAATTAATACCAGAAAGTCAAAATAATAAATGTAAAAATTTAATGAGCTTATTTACTCTTTTTGGATTTACTATAATGATGCTTTTAGATGTCGCTTTTAGTTAAAGAAATAGTTGTTAAATTATTTCTTTTTTTGTTTTATAAGCCTATCTTTTTTGTAGTTGGTAATTGACTTTAAAGGATAAATATTGTAAGATTAATTTAGAGAATAGAGGTGAAGTTTTCAGATGAAAACTTTGAAAAATAATAAAGGATTTACTTTAATTGAACTTTTAGCTGTGATAGTAGTTTTATCTGTTGTTATAGCTATTGGTACAACAGCAGTTTTACCTTGGGTAACCAATATTAGAAAAGGAGCATTTGTTGATGAAGCTAATATTTTTCAAGATGCGGCATCTAATCTTTTAAACCTTTATGATTTAGGATCTTTAAGTGAGCCCAAAGAAATGAGTAACGATTTCCAACAAAATAATGGTAAATATTGTATTACATTAAAATATTTAGTTGATAATGATTTAATTGATAAAGATGTTAAATATTTTGAAGGTGAAGGTCATGAATATGATGGTAAAATCATCATTGATACCAAAAGTGATGGTACAGTTGGTAGATATTCATATACTATCACAATGCATAATGCTTTATATTATATAGAAAATGTTAAAGGTACAGTTGAAAATAATGATGTAAAAGATTATGAAAATAATGGAACATTTACTTGTAGTGCAAGTGATGTGGCATAAGTAGGTAATTATGAAGAATAATAAAGGATTTACCTTAATTGAGCTTTTAGCTGTTATAGTAGTTTTATCAGTTATCATTACCATTGCAGCGACGAATGTTTTACCTCAAATGAATATCGCAAGAGAAGGAGCTTTTCGTGCTGAAGCTACACTTTTTGCTAAAAATAGTAAAGAGCTTTATGCAAATTATGCAATGGGTGCTACTAATATTACTAATAGTCAAAATGCTTGTGTTTCTAAAACTAAAGCTTGCTTTACTGTTAGTGAATTGATAAGATTAGGATTATCTGATTTAAATGATAATTATACTGGTAAAGTTATATTAGATTTAGATAATCAAACTATAACTGGTTATCATGTATCTTTAAAAAAAGCTGATGAATATTGGTTTATTAATGAGCCATATAGTGATTTTAAAGAGAATGGTAAATTAAATGATGGTAGTTGGACAAGTGAATACGAAACTTGTAGTTGTGAATAAATAAGTTGATAAAACTTATTTTTTATTAATAAAAAGACAGTAAAGGAAGTAAATAATGATAATAGGAAGTCATGTTCATTTTGGAAAAGATCAATTTTTAGGAAGTGTTAAAGAAGCCATTAGTTATGGAGCCAATGCCTTAATGCTTTATACGGGAGCACCTCAAAATACTTTACGTAGTCCTATTCTTCTAAATTATTTAGATGAAGGTAAAAAGTTAATGGCTGAAAATAACATTGTTATGGATAATGTTATTTGTCATGCCCCATATATTATTAATTTAGCTAATAAAGAAAAAATAGAAGCATGGAATTTTTCAATTAGTTTTTTAAAGGGTGAAATTAAAAGATGTGAAGAAATGGGTATCAAATATATAGTTCTTCATCCTGGAAGTGCGGTTAAACATACTAAAGAAGAAGGAATTAATAATATAATTGAAGCTCTAAATTATTTAGATTTAGATCATAGTAAATGTATGATTTTACTTGAAACCATGGCCGGTAAAGGTAGTGAATGTGGCTGTAAGATGGAAGAAATAAAACAAATTTTAAATGGAGTAAATTCATCTAATATTGGAGTTTGTCTTGATACTTGTCATTTAAATGATGCTGGCTATGATATGAGTAAATTTGATGAATATTTAGATACTTTTACGAAAGAAATAGGTTTAGATAAAATTAGATGTATTCATATCAATGATAGTAAAAATTTAATCAATACTCATAAAGATCGTCATGCTAATATTGGTCTTGGAACGATTGGTTTTGATACTATTAAAATGATTGTTAATAATGAAAAATTAAAAGATGTTCCTAAAATATTAGAAACACCTTATATAAATAAAGAAGATAATGAGAAGGAATTAATGTATCCTCCTTATAAATTTGAAATAGAAATGTTAAAAAAAGGAGAGTTTAATCCCCATTTAATTGATGATATAAGAGAATATTATAAATAATTACCATATTTTTGCATGTATTCTTGTAATACTTTATTGATTTTAGGAAAATTTTCTTCACTAAAATGACTACGATATCTTTCAATATTGAAAAGTTTAGGGTTTTGTAGCATTGTTTGATAATTCTTTTTAATGAATTCATAAATATAATCAAGTTCATCACTAGATAAATTGATATTTTTAGATATGGCAAAATTATTGACATCTTCTTTAGTCATCTTTTGAATAAATCTTTCTATTATATTATACATAAGATCACACCTTTCAATATACATTATATTTTATGATTAATCTTTAAATATATTTCCATAATAATAATGGTGGCATAGATGAAGAAGTATATTTTTATTGCTTTAGTATTTATTATTTTTTTAGGAAGAATATTTTATATAAATTATATAGATGGAAGTAAATATCAAAAAATTTTATTAGATAAAACTAATACTTATATTTATGGAAGTAGTGCACCCCGTGGGAGAATATTAGATCGAAATGGAGTTGTTTTAGTAGATAATAAAGGGATTAAAACTGTTTATTATACTAAATTAAAGGGAATTACCACTACAGAAGAAATAGAAATTGCTAAATCGTTAGCTAATATTTTAAATATTAAAATTAATGAAGATTCTTTGAAAGAATATTGGTTAATTTTAAATAATAATGGTGATGATTTAATAACTGAAGAAGAATGGCAAAAATATGAAGAAAGAGTTATTGATAGTCAAAAAATTAATGAATTAAAGAGAGAAAGAATAACTGATGATGATTTAAATAAGTTAAGCACTCTTGATAAAAAGAGTGCAACAATTTATGCTTTAATGAATAAAGGTTATAGTTATGAAAAAAAAGAGATATTAAAAAACGTTAGTGATTTAGAATATAGTCAAGTAATTGATCATAATATTAAAGGGGTTACTACGGAATTATCTTTTGAAAGAGTTTATAATTATGGTGATACTTTAAAAGATATTTTTGGCTCAGTTGGAAGTATTCCGGAAGAAGAAAAAGATGAATATTTAAAAAAGGGTTATGAATTAAATGATATTGTTGGGTTAAGTTATTTAGAATTAACTTATGAAGATTATTTAAAGGGTGAAAAAGATTTATATAAAGTAAATGATGATAATACTTTAACGTTAGTTAAAGAAGGACATAAGGGTTATGATTTAGTATTATCCCTTGATATTAATGCTCAATTAGAACTAGAAAAAGTTATAAAAGAAAATATTGTTGCGGCCAAAAAAAGAAAATATACTGATTATTTTAGTGAAGCTTATAGTATAGTAGGAGATCCTAAAACAGGAGAAATAATTGCTTTATCAGGCCAAAAATTAATTACTGATTATCATAATCCAGAATTTCAAAATGTGAATACTAATTTAATTAATTCAGCATTTACCGTAGGGTCTGTTGTTAAACTGGCAAGTATTTCTACCGGATATAAATACGGAGCAGTTGATATTGGAACTAAAATGAAAGATGCTTGTGTTAAATTGTATCAAGTACCTCTTAAATGTAGTTATAAAGATTTAGGAGTTATCGATGATATAAATGCTATTTCTAAAAGTAGTAATTATTATCAATTTCAAATAGCTATTAATTTAACAGGTAATAAATATAGTTATAATATGAAATTAGATGCAAGTGAAGATGATTTTGCTAAATATCGTAATATGTTTAAATCTTATGGACTAGGTAGTCTTACTCAAATAGATTTACCTAATGAAAAAATTGGTATTATTGGTAATAATTACGCAAGTGATTTACTTCTTAATTTAAGTATTGGTCAATATGATACTTATACTCCGATGGAATTATTTCAATATGTAAGTACTGTAGCAAGTTTGGGCGAAAGAAGAGCACCTCAATTAATGAAACAGATTAAAAATGGTGATGAAATAATTTTAGAAAATCAATACAATATTTTAAATACTATAGATTTAGAAGATAAATATTTAGAAAGATTAAAAATTGGTATGAATTTAGCTACCATTAATGGGACAGCTAGAAACTATATTTTAGGTTTTAATAATCCAGCTGGTAAAACAGGAACGGCTGAAAATTACATCGATACTAATAATGATGGAGTAGTTGATACTAAAACTAATAGTTTATCTTTTATTGGCTTTGCTCCTTATGATGATCCAAAGTATAGTATCGTTGTCACAACCCCCAATATTTATATTGATAATGGTACTGATTTTACTAAAGTTTATTATCCAAGGTATATTTCTCAAGGTATTACAAAATTTTTGTTTGAAAATATGTAAAAGTTTGATATAATATGGTAGTATTTAAGTGAGGAGGATTTTATATGGCTAAAAATGAAAATCGTAATTATGTTACTATGAGATGTACTGAATGTGGTAATGAGTTACGTCCAACTAGTAAAAACAAAAAAAATAATCCTGAACGTTTAGAAATGAAAAAATATTGTCCTAAATGTCGTAAAAGCGTTGTAGCAAAAGAAAAGAAATAGGAAGGAAGTAAATAATGAATATTAATATTAATGATATTAAAAATGGCATGACTGTTATTATTGATGGTAACTTATGCTTAATTCAAGAATTTCAACATGTTAAACCTGGTAAAGGTTCTGCTTTTGTTAGAATTAAATTAAAAAATTTAAGAACTGGTTCTTTAGTTGAACAAACATTTAATACTAATATTAAGATAACAAGAGCTCATGTTGATAAGACTAGTGTTCAATATCTTTATGCCTCTGGTGATAATTTAGTCTTTATGAATAATGATACTTATGAACAAATTGAAGTACCAAAAAGCTTATTAGGTAATGATATTGATTTCGTTAAAGAAGGAATTGATATTGCTATTGATTTCTATGAAGGTGAAATTATAGGTATTACTTTACCAGAAAAGATTGAATATACTGTTGTTGAAACAACTCCAGCAGTTAAAGGAAATACTGCCACTAATGCTCAAAAAGATGCTAAAATTGAAACTGGTAAAACAATAAAAGTTCCTTTATTCATTAATGAAGGAGAAAAGATTTTAGTTACTCCAAGTGATGGTAAGTACGCTGGTCGTGCTTAAAATAAAGTCTTACTGTATAAAGTAAGACTTTATTTTCTTAAGCAAAAAATAATAAGCAGGTGATAAAATGAATTATGAAAAATATATAGATGAGTTATATCAAAGGCAAAACATTAATGCTTCATTTAATACTCAAAATTTAGTTTCAAAAGAATTTTATAAAAAAATGGTTTTAGAGGTGGAAAAAGTATTAAAAGAAAATCCAGATGCATCATTAAGTGAACTTAGAAATACATTAATAAAAAATTCTAAAATAGAAGATAAAATAAGAGATTTTTGTTTAATTAAGAAAAATGCACCAGGAATGGTTGTGTCTTTAGGAACTAAAAATTATCAACATGAATTTTATGCTGGTAATAAAGAAGAAGTCGTATCTAACAATGGTCGTCTTGAACCAAGTGTTTCTCCAATTAATAATGATACTATTTTTGATTTAGCATCAACAACTAAGTTATTTACAGGTATTGCTACATTAAAGTTAGTAGAAATGGGTGAATTAAACATTAATGATGAAGTTACAAAATATGCTCCTCAATTTACTAATTTAAAAGGCATAACTATTTTTGATTTACTTACATTTAGGTTAATTGGTACTGATAAAAGAATTGATAGTGCTAATAGTAGAGAAGAAGCCGAAAGTATTTTATTTACAGCTTATCCTAAAGAATTAAAACAAGGAGAAAGTACTTATAATGATTTTACCTCAATGGTTTTAAAATATGTTATTGAAAATGTAAGTGGTATGGAATATTATAATTTTTTAAAGTGTTATATATTAAATCCATTACAAATGAACGATACTTTAGTTAAAATAGGTGATGATAAAATAGATAGAGTAGCATCTACTAATGGCGATGTTAGATTATATAAAGATGGTAATATAGTTGAAAGAAATTATATTAATAAAGGGGTTTCTAGTGATGATAAAGCAAGAATATTAGGTCAACCTGAAGGCAATTTAAGTGGACATGCTGGCTTATTTTCTACAGCTAAAGATATGGAAAAACTAGCTAACGCTTTAATTACTAATAGTATTATTAGTGCTCATTTAAGAGATGAAATGGCTAAAAATAGAACGGGATATATCTATACTAAACCAAACGGTAGTAAAAGTGCTACCCAATATTTTGGTATGTTATGTTATTCAAAAAATCCTATTTTGCCTTTAAGTGAAGTTCATCATCCTTTGAGTGGTAATTCTCTAGCGGCCGCTGGTTGGTCAGGCACCCAATTTACTATGGATCCAACTAATCAAATTAATTTATTTATGGGTTCTAATCGCAGCCATAATAGAGTTTCTATAAATGGTCAACCTGATAAAGCTATTTTAAAAGATAGTGGAGAAAAGGTAGTTATTTTACCAAATGGTCGTGAAGTTATTGATGCGTCAGGATTTGCATATGATCGTGATGAAGCAATTATTCATCCTGCTATTGAACTAGCTTTTGAATTAAAAATATTGGAAGATATTTTAGAAATTAAAGATTTAGATAAAGAAGAAAATTCAACAATTATAAGATAATATTTATTTAAATTGATAGTTGCACACGTGTGTTTTAACTCAAAACGGGATATTGACAAATGAAATTTAATAAGCTACAATATTATTGTCTAGTAAATAATAATATCATAGTATATATAGTTTAGTAATTATTCTTACCGAATAGTGTTAATTATATATCGATATTTAAGTAAAATAAATTATGAAAAATAATTCTTATCTACGCTAGACAAAAACGATCGCTTTATGAGAAAGAAAACTCAAAAGATAAGATTGTCACACTAAATACTGATAATATTTAGTATTAATATTTAAAATTATGGAGAGTAATTTTAAATGATCGGTGACATATTATTTAAACTAGAAATAATCATTTTATCAGAATGATTATTTTTTTTGAATTTGTTCGTATTTTTCTTGATTTCTCTTTTATTATATAGTATTATGTATTTATAGTAGAGAGAATAAGGTAATGGGTGATTTTAATGAGTGATAATAAAGAAGTTTTAAAATATTGTCCCAATTATTATAATATAGTTAATTTTGATTTTGAAGATGGTGATTTAATTAGTGATAAACTAGTTAATATATATAAAAGTTATATTTTTTCTGTTGATATTAACGATACTGAAGAGTGCGATCGTGCTAGTGAAATAGATAGAGTGCTTTCTAATTATTTAAATGATTATTTATTTAGAAATACTTTACAAAAAGAAATAGTAACCGTAAGAGTTAAAAAAGATAATAATGTTCTTAAAAATATTGTTGATGTTATTATTAAAATATTCTTTAGTTATGAAGAATATACAACAAGAAAAATTTATATTAGTAAATGGATTTAATTACTTGTTAATTTATGTCAAAATAATAAAAAAATGTATTGGAAGATACATTTTTTTGTTAGAATTATATTTAGGAGATGATATAAATGTTTATTGGGGAAAATCCCATTCATATTAACGCTAGTAAAGGAAGCATTGCCCCACTTGTTTTAATGCCAGGTGATCCTTTAAGAGCTAAATACATTGCTGAAAATTTTTTAGAAGATGCTAAAGAAGTTTGTAATTTAAGAAATATGTTAGGATATACTGGTACTTATAAAGGAGTTAAAGTATCAGTTGTTGGTTCTGGAATGGGAATGCCTAGTATGGGTATTTATTCTTGGGAATTATTTTATTATTTTAATGTTGAAAAAATTATTAGAATTGGAACATGTGGAGTAGTTGATCCAAAAGTTAATGTTCCTGATCTTATATTAGCTACCTCATCTTATAGTGAAAGTAATTTTGCACATACTTTCGATGAATATAATGAACATATTACTTATCCATCAGAAAAATTAAATAAAAAAATAGAAGAGGGTGCTAAAGAATTAAATTATCCTCTACACGTGGGAAATATTACAACAATGGATGTTTTTGGACCTTACATTGATTATGATCGTTTACTTAATCGTATACCTAAAGATTTACATGTTATTGGTGAAGAAATGGAAGCTTTTGCTTTATTTCATATTGCTCATCATTTTAAGAAAGAAGCTTCATGTATTTTAACCGCAGTTGATTCTAAATATAGTTATATTGTCTTAAGTGGCGAAGAAAGAGAAAAAAGTTTAAATCAAATGATAACACTCGCATTAGAGGCTATTATTAAATAATAAAAAAATGGCAAAATAATTAATTGCCATTTTTTTCATCTTTATTTTTATAATGTTCTATATAATTTTTTAAGATAAATTCTACTTGTTTATTAAAACTACGGTTCTCATCACTAGCTATTTCTTTTATATCCTCATATATTTCTTCTTCTATTCTTATTAAAGTCGCAACTTTATTTTCCATAGTTCACCTCCCAACAATGATAACATATTGTTAGCAAAATTTATATTTACAAAATGATATCATTATGTTATAATTTATTTGATATCATAGTGATATCATAGGAGATAAGTTTATGATTAAAAGGGATAAGTACGCCAAGATAAGCGTATTATTGTTGATTGCCATAAGTATTTTTATGATAATTAATGGAAACAGGGGAAAAAAGGTTGTAAGTAAAAATGAATTAACATTAGAAGAGCGACAGTTTGCTATTTATAAACAAGATGCATCAGGTAATTATATAATCTCTAATGATACATCATTTCCTACAAAGGGATATTTATTAAATTTAGATAAAACTAAATGCTTTGACTCTAATAATAATGGAATATCTAATGATATAGTAAGTCAAAGTTTAGATGGTAAAATAACATTGCAAGCTACCCAAGCATCATATTGTGATTTGTATTTTACCAAAGATGATGATGTACCAGTAGTAACTACCTTTAGTATAGCCGGAACCAAAGAAAATAATGCAACATTAAATAGTGGTTATACACACAAAACAAATGTAACATATAACATAGGATGG
>CANQGF010000025.1 GCA_947601485.1 uncultured Bacilli bacterium | reverse complement strand
CCTTCTTCTTTAGAATCAATAGATATTTCATCTTTGCAAAATTGGGAAAATTTAAGTACTATTCAATTTGATAACTTTCATAAATTAAAATTATTTGAAAGTGATAGTGAACAACTGCAAAATCTATTTTATCAACTTTATCAATTTATAAAAACGGATTATAATTTGATAAAGATTAATAACATAAGGATTGATAAATCAATAAAAAAATTTATATTTACCTTTGATGATATGGAAAATATTGAAGTACCAGCTAGTTATTTTAACGTTAGCAATCTTACTAATTTTTTATTTCTAGATATTTCGGAATCCAGTAAGGCTATTAGTAATAAAGATAAAAATTTTAATGCTTTAGAATATTTTGCCAATAATTTCAAAAAGAAATTTTATGAATTGTTGCTAAAAAGAAGAGATTACTTTATGAAATTGCAACAAGTTTTACCAGATAGTGAACAAATTCACATTAGTAGTGATCCAATAGAATTAGTACAAGATATTAAATTAATTGAAACTAAATTAAAAAACTATGTTGCCAATAATGAAGATTTTGAAAACGAAATTCATTACAAATTACAAAAACATCAAATGTATAATCAACTACATGATTATGATTCTTGGGAAAAATTAGAAAATATTGAAATTTTAAAACTTAAAATCCAACTATTTTTAAAATATTCAAATAGGAATCTATTATCAGAAAATGATTTATTATATTTATATAGTTTAAAATTTCAAGATTTAGCCTATAGCGAAAAGTTAGTAGAAACATTTATTAATGAAAATACACCGGCAGAAGATTTAGAGTACTATAAAAAAGTAATTATGAATAGTTTTCAAAGTGACTCTAAAAAATCCACTATCATGAATTTAATTAAAAATATCTTAAAAGATGGAGAAAAAGAAATAAATCCTGACAGAATACTAAATGATGCTTATTTATTAAATATATTCTTATGTTCAGAAAATACTTATCATATTTATAAATTTGGTGATGAAGAAGTATCTATAAAAGAGTTACCTTTAAGTAAATACAAGATATTTAAATTTGATGATTACATACCTCTTGATAGTTTATGTGAAATATATAATTATACTAAAGAAAATTATCAAGTTAAATTTATCTTTAATAATAAAAAGCATTTATTAAACAAAGATTTTTTTGAATTATATAATATAGATAAAGAAAATTATAATAGAGATAGTGCTTTTAAATCTCCTAATTTAGAAGTTCATTTTAGTTTTCCAAGAGGAATAAAAGAAATAAACACTGATTATTATAATGATGCTTTAAAAGAAGAAAAGAATTTACTTAAAAAGATTAGAGAAGAAGCTGAAAATATGATTATTCTTTTTCCAAATAGTCTTAGAGTAATAAATGGAAATATTTTTGGTGGTATACAAACCCTCGCCCCTATTTTTAATGAAGGATTAACTGATATTTTAGGGTCTGCTTTTAGTGATCAGGACTATAACACATTACATTTCCAATCTCCAATTAAAAATATTGATGATAATGCCTTTAATTTTGATCAGGTTGAAGAACTTGATTTTTGTGATATAGCCCCTGATAAAATTAAAGATCTTACCTTTATTTATAAACTTTTTAAAAGAGTTATAGTTGTAGGTCATCATAAATATACTTTAGGAACTAAATTAAAAAAAATTGTTTTTCGTTATACCGATTTAAATCAGGAAATTACTATTGATATTAAAGAACTTTTAGATGAAGAACGTAATAATATAGACTATTATATCGATAAGGATACAGATTTATTAAAAATAATATTAGATAGAATAGAAATAATTGTTAGAAATAGTTTAGGTAAAGAAAAAATTAAAAGTTTAAAAAAATAGAAGTCATCCTTCTATTTTTTCATTACTAGCTAAATTTTTATAATAATTATAGCGTTTTATTGCGTATTCTTTTTGACTATTTAAAAGTTCTTTAGCATAATCTGGATTTTTAATTTTTAAAGCATTAAATCTAACTTCATTATTTAAGAAATCTTCATATTTACTAAAGTTAGGTTCCTTACTATCAAGATATAGTTTCTCTTCTTCTGGATTATAATGCATTAGTAATTGATAACCTGATTCTACAGCTAATTTTTCTTCATCTACACTACAAGATAAGCCATTTTTAATACCATGCTCAACACAAGGTGAATAAGCAATAATTAAAGCTGGTCCTTTATGTGACATAGCTTCTTTAAAGACCTTAATAGTTTGCATTATATTACTACCAAGACAGATACTTGCTACATAACAGTTTGGATAACTCATGGCTATTCTAAATAAATCTTTTTTATGGGTTTTCTTACCTAAATCAGCAAACTCGGCGACTGCGCCCATTTTACTAGATTTACTTGCTTGACCACCCGTGTTTGAGTAAACTTCTGTATCTAAAACCAAACATTTAATATTTTCATTTTGACTTAATACATGATCAAGACCACCAAAACCAATATCATAAGCCCAACCATCACCACCAAGAGCTACAACAACTCGACTTGGAATATAATCTAGCAAATCTTTTAATTCATGAGGAATATTTTTATCAGCTAACTTATTTTTAACATCAGTGGTAATTTTAACATCATCCATATTATTTAACCAATTATTAAATAATTCTTTAACTTCATTATCTACTTTATCTAAATTATCTTCCATGATTTTTTTGATTTGTTTTCTTTTATTTTGATAAGAAATATGCATACCTAATGCAAATTCAGCATTATCTTCAAATAAAGAATTAGCCCAAGGAATACTATATGGAGTTGATGGCGCACTTCCCCCATAAATAGAAGAACAACCCGTGGCATTAGCAATTACTAGTTCACTACCAAATAATTGAGTTAGAAGTTTAATATAAGGAGTTTCTCCACAACCAGCACAAGCACCAGAAAATTGAAATTTACTTTTGCAAAGACTTGCACCTTTGATATTGAATTTATCCATAATTGATGGATTTTCATAATTGTCAAAATATTTTTTAACTATTGTCCGATTTTCTTCACTACCTTTACCAAATGATAAAGCTTTAGTTGGACAATTTTTAATACACAAACCACATCCCGTACAATCACTTTCAGAAATAGCTAAATAATAATTATATTCAGGATTACCAATTAATTTTTTACCAACATTTTCTTTTAATAAAAGAGGTCTTATAACGGCATGAGGACAAAAAACATTGCACATACCACATTCAATACATTTTTCCATATCCCACACAGGCACTTCATAAGCAGTATTTCTTTTTTCAAATTTAGTTAAATCATTGGGAAAACCACCATCACGATAAGGCACTAATTCACTTACTTTTAAAGTATTACCCATTCGAGCATTAATTTTATCAAAAATGTTCATTTCTTTTTGGGCTTCTTCTCTATCTAGTGTAATATTATCTAATTTTTTTAATTCATTTAAAGAACATTTTAAAGCATTTAAATTATTGTTGATAACTTCTTCACCTTTAGTAATAAAAGCTTTCTTTATTAAATCTGTAACACTTTCATAACCATTTTTAATATCTAATAATTTTAAAATAATTACTTCCATTATTTTATTAATTTTACCTGATATATGATTATTAATTGCAATTATTGAGGCATCAATGTAATATACCGTAATCTTTTTATCTTTAATGATTTTCTTAACATCATTTGGTAAATATTCATTTAATTTATCGCCTTTACTAGTATTAATAAGTAATATACCATTTTCCTTTATATTATCTAATATATTAAACTTATGAAAATATTCTTCTTTGGTAACTACAACTATTTCGGGATTTAAAACATAGAATGGTGCATTAATTTCACTTTCGCTCCATCTTAAATTAGAAACGGTTACCCCACCACTCTTTTTAGAATCATATTCAAAATAACCTTCAACATAAAAATCATCATGACTAATTATTTTTAACATTTCTTTTGAAGCACTAACCATACCATCAGAACCAAAACCATATATCTTAATTTCTCTTACTGGAAGAGATAATTGATAATCATATTCTTTTAAAGAAAGATTTGTTACATCATCAGTAATTCCGATGGTAAAATTATTTTGTAATGGACCTTCTAACATTTTATAAACACTATAAATATGTTTAGGGGTTGTATTTTTACTAGATAATCCGTATCTTCCTCCAACTATATTTAGATTTTTATCTTTAAGAGCACTTACAACATCTAAATATAAAGGCTCCCCACAACTTCCAGCTTCTTTACTACGATCTAAAACCGCTATATTTTTAACTGTTTCTGGTAAAACATCTAATAAATATTTTTGACTAAATGGTCTAAATAAATGAACTGTAATTACTCCAACTTTATTGCCCTTTTGATTTAAATCATCAACAACTAATTTAATTGTGTCACTTACACTACCCATAGCTATGATAATATTTTGAGCCTTTTTATCTCCATAATATTCAAATGGCTTATATTGAGTATTCATTATTTTATTAATTTCTTGCATATAGTGATTAACAATATCAGGCATTTTTAAATAAAGTTCATTTCTTGCCTCAACTGATTGAAAATATATATCTTCATTTTCTGCTAAACCATATTGTTTATTAGATGAAACATTTAAACTTCTATTTTTAAATTCATTAATACTATCATAAGGAATAATTTCTTTCAACTTATCATAATCCATTTCGGTAATTGTATTAAGTTCATGACTTGTTCTAAAACCATCAAAGAAATGAACAAATGGTAAACTTCCTTTTATAGCAGATAAATGAGCTACAGCAGCTAAATTTTGAGCATCTTTAACTGATGAAGATGATAACATACAAAAACCTGTCCCTCTAGTAGCGTAAATATCTGAATGATCACCAAAAATGGATAAAGCATGAGTAGCAACTGTCCTGCTAGCAACATGAATAACACCAGGTAAGCATTCGCCAGCCATTTTATACATATTAGGAATCATAAGTAATAATCCTTGACTAGCGGTAAAAGTTGATGCTAAAGAACCGGTTAAAAGAGCTCCATGCATACTTCCTGCTGCACCAGCTTCAGATTCCATTTCCATAACCAAAGGACGCATACCAAATATATTTTTTAAATCACTATGAGATAATAAATCAATGTTTGAGGCCATGGGACTTGATGGTGTAATAGGATATATACTACATATTTCACTAAATAAATAAGCTATTTTACTACAAGCTGTATTTCCATCTACTGTAATTTTATTAGTTGTTTTCAATTTTAATCACCTAACTAAAATTATAAAATAAAATATGAGAAAAAGAAATAACAATTATAAAAAAAGAAGCCTTAAGCCTCTAATTTTCTAAATTAATTGTATCAATTATTTCTTCATTACATTCTAAACTTAAACATTTAAAAATATTTATTTTATTATCTATCTCTCTTGTAGAAACATCTTTATAAGAATTAACTACTTTTCCTTTTTTATCTAAAACTAAAATGTAACTACCATTTATTTGTTTTCCTATTCTTGATATTAAAACATAATAATTATTTAAAAGATAAACTTTAAAAGATGCGGAATAAGATTCTGACCATATAACTTTATCATTTTTATTTTCAAATAAAGTCTTATTATCTAGTGTTTCTCCATTTAATTTCATTTTTAAAACATAGTTATAAGAATTAGGAGTATTATTATCGATACCTTCTTCACCATTAAATTCTAATTTTAAGTTTTTATCAACATTTAGTGAAATAAAGTTATCATTTAAAGAAAAATCTAAAGTGCGTTTATTTAAATTATATATAATTGTTGAATTATCTTGCATTAATTTTAATTCATTATCATTAATTACATAATCTGTTAAGTTATCATTTTCTAAAATAATATTACCAAGTTCATTTAATACTAATAAATATACTGACATATCATTTTTACTTACAATTATATATTTATTGCTTATCTTATAAATATCAACATTATTTTTAATAATCGGATTTTCACTATTATCTATAATAATATTATCAACTTTTTTACCATTAATAGTTATTTTAGCTGAATATGTATAATTATCATCAACTAAATTATAACCGGTAAAATCAATATTTAAATCACCCACCGTAAATGAATCATTTTCTTTTTGAGGGTTAATACTTCCTTCAGCTTTATAAGGCTTTTCATCTAATAATTTATAAGTATTTGTAATTTTTGAAGCCATTCCATTTTGTTTACTTACTTGATATTCTTTCTTATTCTTATCATAACTGAAAGTTATATTTTCAAAACTATTAATTATATTACCATCTTTATCTAAAATAACAACATCCATTCCATCATATTGACTACCCCAGCTAACATATTGTAAAAAATAATAATTATCAATTTTATCAACATCAAAATATGTATATGTTTCTTCTTTAATTAAAGGCTTATCTTGTTTATTAAAAATAGTTTCTTTATTAAGTAATTCATTATCTAAATAAATATCTAACATATACTCATATTTTCCATCAACTTTTTTACCATTAAATTTTAAAGTTAAATGATTATCAATTTTTAAAGTTTGTGTTTTTTTAGATAAATTATATTCTTTAATGGATACATCACCATTAGTAATTTTATTATCTTTATTTTTAAAATTAAGAGTAATAATACAAATAATGATGCCTAAAATAATTAAAGCTACTGTAATACCAAGTCCAATATACAAATTTTTATTCTTATACATTATATACCTCACTTATTTAATAACTCTTCTATTTTCATCAAACGATTATATTTGCAAATACGTTCACCTCGACAAATAGATCCTGTTTTAATAAAAGGAATACCAAAGCCAACAGCTAAATCCGCAATAAAAGTATCTTCGGTTTCACCACTTCGATGACTGATAATGGTTTTATAATTATTCTTTTTAGCCATCATAATTGTTTTAGTCATTTCGGAAATTGTTCCAATTTGATTAGCTTTAAGTAAAATAGCATTACCTGCATTAATATTAATACCAGCTTCTAAAAGTTTGGCATTAGTACAGAAGTGATCGTCCCCAACAATCATAATTTTATGGCCAATTAATTTTGTTAAAACAGCTAAACTTTCTAAATCGGTTTCATAGAAAGGATCTTCGATACTAATAATAGGATAATTAGTTGCTAGACTCATATAAAATTTTATTAAATCATTGGCATCAAAATCACGTCCATCAAGACGATACGTTTTTTTAGTTTTATCATATAAAGTAGAAGCTGCAACATCTAAAGCTAATAATACATCTTTACCAGGATGATAATTGGCTTCATTAATAGCATCCATAATTAAATCTAAAGCTTCAGTTGTACTTCCTAAATTGGGTGCAAAACCACCTTCATCACCAACACCTGTTGACAATCCTTTTCTTTTTATAATACCTTTTAAAGTATGATAAATTTCACTAGCAGCCTCAATTCTTTTAGCTTCTCCCTTCATGATAGGAACAATCATAAATTCTTGAATATCTAAATTATTATCCGCATGAGCTCCCCCATTTATAATATTAACCATGGGAATAGGAAGAGATACTTTACCATAAGTAATATATTCATATAATTCTTTATTTTGTAATTTAGCTAAACATTTTAAAGTCGCCAGTGATACCGCTAACATAGCATTAGCTCCTAAATTACTTTTATTAGGTGTACCATCTAATTTTAGTAATATCTTATCAACCGTTACTTGATCTATTTTTTGACCAATTAAAGCATTACGAATAGTAGTATTAACATTATTAACTGCTTTTAATACTCCCTTACCTAAATATCTTGCTGGATCATTATCTCGTAGTTCTAAAGCTTCTCTTGAACCAGTTGAAGCTCCACTTGGAACAGAGGCTATAGCACTGATATTATTAGCAAGAACCATTTCCACTTCTATAGTTGGATTACCTCTACTATCAAGAATTTCTCTTGCATAAATATCTTTTATATTCATTCATTGTCACTCCTTAACTTCTTATACTTTTAGTATACTCAAAATAAGATGATAAAACAATATCGAAAGAGTTAATTGACAAACTTTTTTGACTTAAAAAGTCGATTTAATCTACCAATTTAATATTTCCTTTTTTTAATGATATTTTTATGATATAATAACTTCCTAGAAAGAGGTGACTCTATGGATATTAGACCACTTAGTATCGAGGAATTTAATAATTTTCAAAAAAATCATCCATTAAGTAGTTTTTATCAAACAGTAAATTATGGAATGTTAAAAGCTGAAAATGGTTATGACTATGAAATAATTGGTTTAGTGGATAAAGACAATAAAATTCATGGAGCTAGTTTGATTTTAATTAAAGAAATTGGTATTCAATTATATTATGGTTACGCTCCAAGAGGGTTTTTAATTGATTATCAAAATGAACAATTAATAAATATCTTTACCCAAAAATTAAAAGAATATTATGCCTCTCGTAATATCGTCTTTATTAAATGTAATCCTAATATTCCCATTGGTGAAGTTAATACGAAAAATTTTAGTGTTATAACAAATGATTATTATAAAATTAAATATACTTTACCAAATTATAATTTTAAAAAATTAGCTGATAATATGTATTTTGAAGCTAAACTTCCCCGTTTCAATGCTTTTGTTGATTTAAAACATTTTGATGGAGAAAAGATTAGTAAAAATACGAAAAATAAAGTAAAAAAAGGTGTAAGAAAAGGTTTAGTATTTGAAAGATTTAATAAAGATGGTTTAGGTATATTTTATGATTTAGTAAAAAATAATATTGATAAAAATGAATACTATTACCATGATTACTATACTGCTTTTGCTAAAGATGATGCGATTGATTTATTTTTAATATCAGTTAACTATGAATATTTCTTACAAAATAGTGGTTATTTATACGATCAAGCTTTAGAAAATAATAATAAATTAAATGATAAGTTAGCTAAATATAAAAGTGAAAAAAATATTAATGCTAAAATGGCAAGTGATCGTGTTTTATTATCATATAAAAATGATATTTTGGAAGCATCTAAAGGCATGAGTGAAAGAAGAAAAACTTTTATAGCGGGGGCATTAGTAGTTAAACACAATAATTCAGCTACGATTGTTATGAGTGCTCATGATATTAAGTATAAACGTTTTTGTCCAAACTATTTTCTATATTATAATATTATTAAATTTTATCAAAATAGTAACTTTGATTACGTTGATTTAAATGGTGTTGTTGGAGATTTTAAAAATGAAAATCCATACACAGGACTTAATCGTTTTAAATTAGGTTTTAATCCTCGAATTTTTGAATTTATTGGTGAATATGACTTTATTATTAATCCTAAAATGTATGATGTTTTACTTAAAAACGGTAGTTTAGCCAAAGAATTTAACAAAAGAAAAAATAATGAAAAAGAATCCCTAGAAAAATAAGGATTCTTTTTTACATTTTAATTGGTACTTTGATAGCTAAAATATCTAGTAAAAGCATATTTATTTGATAAACAATACTCGTTAAATAAAGCCAAGATTCTCTTAATAACTCATCAGTTTCTGTTAATATATGATTAAATGAGTAAAATCTATTATAACTAGTTGTTAAACGATATAAATAATCAGTTATGTCATTTAAAGATTTAGCTTCAAAAGATCTATTTAAGATTAAATCTAAATCATTTAAAATAAGTAGTACTTCTCTATCATAATTACTTCCTATTTTATTTATTTTGTGATAACTAATATTATTTTCTTTAGCTTTATTTAATAAAGATCTCATTCTAATAGTAGAATATAAAATATATGGTCCTGTTTTACCTTCTAAATCACAAAACTTTTCAATATCAAAATTATAATCAGTATCTCGAGCAGGTATCATATCAGCATATTTAATTGCAGAAATAGCCACATCTTCACTAATTTCATCTCTATATTCCGTAATATTTTCATTTAAATGATTTAAACTTTCTGCTTTAACTTCAGTTAATAAATCAAGTAAACGCATTACTCCCCCATCTCTTGTTTTAAATGGTTTACCATCTTTACCATTCATGGTACCAAAGCCCGCAAAAACAAGTTTAGTATTAGGGGTTAATTTAGCTTTTTCACTAGCTCTAAATACTTGCGTAAAATGAAGAGCTTGTCTTTTATCAACAATATACCATATTTCATCAGGATGATATTCTTTCATTCTTAAATAAATTGTCGCAAGTTCCGTTGTACTATAAAGAATTCCTCCATCACTTTTAATAAGTAACATTGGTGGTATTTCAAGTTTGTCCGTAGGTAGTGAAACAGGAATAACTTTGGCTCCTTCACTTTCTACAATAATATTTAATTTATCTAAATAAGAAAGTAATTCTGGTACAGCATCTTCAGCATCGCTTTCACCTTTATATAAGTCAAATGTTGTATTAAGTCGATCATAAATATTTTTAATACTTTGTTTAGAAACATCGGTAATCTTAAGCCATAAATCATAAATTCCTTTTTCATGATTTTGTAATCTTTTAGTCATTTCTTGAGCTTCTTTTAAATAAGTTTCATCTTCTTTTGCTTTAGAAGAAGCATAAGGATAAACATTTTCTAATAATTCATTAGTAATGGGAACATCTTCATATTCGCCATCATAATCTTTATTAAAATAATTCCATTCCGGAAATCTTTTACTAAGTTCTAAAATCACTAAACCTAAAGGCCGCCCGAAATCACCTAGGTGAGTATCAGAAATAGTTTGATAACCTAAATAATTACATAATCTTTTTAAAGCTTCCCCAATATTAGCACTTCTTAAATGACCAACATGAAGACTTTTAGCTACGTTAGCACCGCCATAATCAAAAAATATTAGTTTATCTTTTTTAGGATAAGTATAATCATCATTATTAGCGAAATCAATTAAAGCTTCATCACTAATCCGTAAATTAATAAAACCAGGACCCGCTACATTAACATCTTTAAAAAAATCCTCTTGTTTTAAGATGCTTACTACATCATTAGCTATATCAACCGGACTTTTATGATATTCTTTAGCCATTGGCATAATACCATTATATTGATAATCACCTAAATCAGGTCGATTAGAAACAGTAATCACTACTTCACCTGTTTTATAACCAGCCTCTAGAATGGCTCTTTTTATTTTGTCTTCCATTAATTTATAGAATTTTTTCATAATTAATCACAAAAATATTTTATCATAGGTAATCTTCTCTTACAATGAAAAAATAGAGCTTATACTCTATTCTTTAACAACTTTAGTCCCCGCTAATAAATCAAAAATACCTCTTTTATCTTTTCTAAATCCTACCATAATTAAATTAACTAAATTTAAAATACCAAATATACTTGTAATTGAGGCATATACATAAAAGTATGGTGTCATATCTAAAGCAAATACCATAATAGATGATAAAATTAAAGGTATACAACAACCAATATAAGCAAATTGTAAAGGTAGAGTTCTTAAAATCATCTTACCTAAAGATACTTTTTCATCATTATTACTTACAACTTTGATTTTCATTATCTTTTTACCTAAAGTTTGACCATTATTATACTTTTGAAAAACACCAAAATAAAGAAGAATAATAACACATGTTGCAATGTTATAACTAACACCATATTTATTTATTTTATAATAACTTTCTTCTACTTTTTGAAGAGTTTCTGTACTAATGTCATCTACATTTTCAACATTTAAAATCTCATTTAATTCATCATAAGTATCCATATATTTATCATAAGTAGGATTAATAATTTTGGTATTAACTACTAAACTTAAAACGATATAAATAAGTAATATATCTAGTAAATAAGCAGTTAATCTTGTTCCAAATTTAGCTATATTTTCCATTACATCCTCCTTATTCAGCATTCATTTTTAAAGAAATAGTTTTTTCCTTACCTTCTCTTAAAACAGTAATTTTAATGGTATCACCAACTTCATGTTTATATAATTCATATCTTAAATAAGCTACATTACTAATTTCTTTATTATTAATTTTAGTAATAACATCCATTGCTTTAATTCCAGCTTTATCTGCTGATGAACCACTTTTAACATTAACAACTAAAACACCAGATGAAATATTATATTGTCTTAAATAATAAGCAAAATAATAATCGCTTCTTAAAGCAGTTGTAACATTAACATTCTCAGTTCCTATGGTAGGATACTCACTTTCTTCCCCATTTATAATACTTTCTGCTTTTTCAATGGCATTTTCAATCGGAATAGCAAATCCCATTCCTTCAACACCTTCACTACTTATTTTAGCAGAAATTACCCCGATTACTTCTCCATTGGAATTACATAAAGGTCCACCTGAATTACCACTATTAACCGCTGCATCTGTTTGTAAGACATTCATAATATAATCAGCATCTGTACTACTTGTTAAAGATACTTCAACTAATCTTTCTTTACCAGAAATTATACCTCTAGTAACAGTCCAAGAATAAGCAAAATCTAAAGGAGCCCCCACAGTAAAGGTAGTATCACCTACTCTTAACTCATCTGTTTTACCAATTTCAACTGGTTCAATTCCTTCTTTAGTATCAACTTCTAATACTGCAATATCAGCAAATTCATCACTACCAATAAGTTTAGCGGTAACTTCTTCACCATCAGAATAAGTAACTTTATAATTATCACCATCAGCAATAACATGATGGTTTGTAATAATATAAGATTTCTTATTATCATTTCGATAAACAAAACCACTACCTGATGCATATAAGTTCTTCTTATTATAAGTTTTGACAATTACAACAGAATCATAAACTTTATCAACTGCATCAGCAATACCTTGATCAGTAACAGTTACATCTCTTTCTACCTTAGTAATTGTTTCTTGAAATATTTTAGGAAATTTATAAATAAAACCATAAGCTAAAAATATTCCTAACATTAAAATAAATATGGTATAGACAATAACTCTTGTCTTTGAATCACTATTTTGTTTCATAATTAAATCCTCACAATCTCTCTATAATTAACGGGAAATCCCATCGCATCTAAAACATCATTAATTAAAATAGTCTTTAATCTTCCATCAAGAAGATCAAGTTCATAACTAATTTCATTAAGCATTAAAGTAAAATCATCTTCTTTTAATAATTGCTTCATAATAATTACTATTGCAAACAAATCATTCATGCCATAGATATAATCACCTTCATCATTAATTTCAATATTTAATAAATCATGATATTTTGTTCTACTAATATTTTTATGCATCTTATTATTAAAACATATATCTTCATGAGCACATAAATTACGATAATTGGCTAAAATTGGTAAATAATCAATCATATCTTTAATATCTACATGATAAATATCAGCAATTTCTTCTTGATCTTCTTTTTGTAAAATGGAATATAACTCTCCCACTATCCCAAAAGATAATACTTTAACTACTACCCAAAGAGGAATATAGCCATAATTAGCAATATAGTGGCTTGTCGCAGAATGTTGTTTTCCATTAACATTAATTTGTCTTTTCATTTTGCGAAGTAAATCATTGATTTGTTTACTTTTACTATAATCTTTAACAAAATTATCAGCATTTAAATAATTCGTTTCTTTGAAGCCATGATTTTTACTCATCACATAAGCCATAATACTTTTTAAGTTGTTTTCCACAATCAAAATATTTTTGAATAAAATATTTCTTAACTGACGATCAAAATAAAACATACTATAAAGCTCACGGAAATTAGTGCCCTTTAAAAACTTACGAGTACCACTTTTTAAGAAAAGGTGTCTATAACCACTTAAAAAGAAGTAATTTTCCCGAAGCAATATTTCTTTAGCATAATCTATATCATCAATTACTAAACCTTTGTCTTGTAATATAGCTATTTGTTCATCTAGAGTTTTAAATGTTTTTGACCCCATTCTTATTCACCTAATTTAGATTATACCACAAGAAACACTATAAATATATCTATTTTTATTGTCAATTTAATATTATTTTTGTGATTTTTTGGTGAAATTTGCTATAATAATTTTAGAGAAGGAAGATGATTATGCCAGCCTTATATACCCATTATGCCTTTGGAAATGATGTCTTAAATAAAGTTAATAAAAATTTAAAAGAAGCAATAGAGAAAAATAAGTCATATTATAATATGTTTAATCAAGGATTTGATAATTTATATTATTATCCTTTTAAATGGAATTATTATCGTGATTTTGGTATTAGTTGTCATAAAAAGAAGATAGATGAATTTTTTAAAAACGCAATTAACTATATCATTGACAATAATTTGCAAGATGATTCAACATGTACCAATATGATTTATGGAATTATAAATCACTATACTCTTGATACTATCGTTCATCCCTATATTAATTATCAAGTTACTAATTTAAATATTCCTCATACTAAAATTGAGTTTATTTATGATGCTCATTTATTTAAAAGAAGAACTAATTCTAATTGGAATAATAAAATTTATAAAGAATTAATACCTAAATTAAAATTTTCTAAAAGTTTACTATCTTTATTAGATTATACTTTTTTAACTACCCATGATAAGGATAATATAGGTCATATCTTAAATGTATCTCATAATACTGGATACTATATTTATCGCTATTTTATTAATGATTACTATGGAATTAAAAAACATTTTTATAAATTAGTAGATATAATTATTCCTAAAAAAGAAGTTACTTTAAGTGAATCCACCTTTAGTTTAAGAGAATTTAATATTAATATTTTTAACCCCCAAAAAGAAAAGTGGCATCACCCTAATGACAAAAATAAAACTTATAATTATACTTTAGATGAATTATATGATAAAGCTTTAAAGAATGCTATTAAATTAAATAATTTAGCTTACAAAGTAATGAATAAAAAGGAAGACGTTAATAAATTAATTACGGAAATCAAAAATATTAGCCTTGATAATATTTAGCTACTCCAACACTGATGGCATCGGCCACCTTTTTTTGATATTCACTAGTTTTTAATAGTTCTCTTTCTTTCCCATTAGATAAAAAGCCACATTCGATTAAAACCCCTTTTTTATTTAATTTACTATACATATAAGTATCGCTAGGTATCTTTTTTGTCTCTCTATCTGACTTTAATCTTTCATTCATAACTGCTTGAATAACTTTAGCTAAAATCTCATTATCTTTATTAAAGAACACTTGAGGTCCATAATAACTAGCATCACTCAAATAGTTTAAATGAATACTTAAATATATATCAGCATCACTTTCATTAATCATTTTAATTCGATTATCAAAATCACTTTTCTTACGATAAGTTGCATTAGGCAAAGATAAATCATAATCACCATCTCTTGTTAAAATAACACTAGCTCCTAATTTACTTAAACTTTGCTCTAAATATAAACTAATTTTTAAGTTAATATCTTTTTCATAAGTTTTACCATAACTAGTACCCGGATCTTCTAATCCATGACCAGGATCAATAATTATTGTTTTACCACTGAGGGGAAGAATTGCTCTAACTTCATAAGCATATAAAACTAAAACCGCTATAAAAAAAGTAAAAAATACCCTAAACATTTTCTTCATATTATTATTGTATTTTTTACATTTACATTTATAACTAGTTATTTTTAATAATAATTTTATTTTAAGCCATAATAAAAATAGAAAAAAGTTAATATATAGACTTATTTCGACAAATTATTCATAAGAATTAGTATATAATAATGGCTAATTCAGGGAGGTATATATGTTAATTATTTTTATCATATTAGGTATTGTTTTATTTTTTATTACTCTTTTCTTATATTGTTCACTAGTATTAGCTAGTAGATGCGATGAAGAAATGGAATATCCTAAAAATTAAATCGCTTTTTAATTTTAGTTAAAAGCACATAGCAACCAGTTCCTATAAAAGAGCCAGTTGAATCTATTAAAACATCTAATAATTGTCCACTTCGACCATTAATAAATGTTTGATGGTATTCATCACTCATTGCATAAATAACACATATTAATAATGTAATTAAATATTTATGCTTTACTTTGCTTAATGAAAGAGCATTAAGCCATAATAAAGCTAAAATTAAATATTCACTAAAATGCATAACTTTTCTTAAAGGATAATTTAAATTTTCTGCGATAACGTCTTTTTCCATATCAGTATATAATTCATCCTTTAAGCCAATATTTACTACTATTTTATCAGCAATCGTAATTGTTCCTTTAATAATTCCTTTACTATCATTACCTGATTCATTACCATTAGCACTAGAAAATAAGAAAATAACAATCATCCAAATAATTACTAACAAGTATGAAATAATTATTTTTACTTTTAATTTATCCATAACAACCACTTACTAATAGTTTACCATAATTTTTTAAGTTGTTAAGTAACTTTGAATTTTTTCTTTAGCGTTATTTACACTATTTATATTTGGTTCCATTACATAAGACAAACTATTACTCATGCTATAAGTATAATTTTTACTATCATAACCCGTAACTTGAATACTTTCTACTTCAAAATTAAATTTAGTATTAATTTCTCCTTTAATAAATTCAGTTATATTTTTTAAATCCATATTGGTTTGAAATGTTCCATTTAAAGATTCTAAAATATCTTTATATTTACTAATTAACACACTAGACTTACTCACTTTATCTATAATCGCCGTTATGATTTGTTGTTGATTTTGACCACGATGATTATCTCCCGTTAAATAAGTTTTTCTTTCTCTAGCATACGCTAATGCGGTAACCCCATCAAAATGATTCCATCCTTCATTAACATAAACGTTTTGATTAGTCCATGGTTTAAAAGAAGAATCAGAATATACATCAATCCCATCAATAGTATCAACTACATTTACTAAAGTATCAAAATTAACTCTTAAATAATAATCAATATCTATATCATATAAATCCTCTAAAGTATTCATACTCATATCAATACCATAAATTCCTGCATGAGTTAATTTATCATTTAAGCCATCGGTGTTGTGAAGTTTAACATAATAATCTCTTGGCGTGTTAACTAATAATATTTTATTATTAACGGGATTTACTACTGCTAAAATATTAACATCACTTCTACCTCTTATATTATTAATATCACCATATTGATCAATACCACTAATATATAAGATAAAAGGATTACTAGTATTATTAGAACTTTCTACTGGTTTTACATCTTCATCAATTTTCATTGTGTAAATAACTTTAGTCATATTTTTAAATTCATTATCTTCTTCATAAATTAAATTTAAATAACTATTTTCAAGACACAATGCACTAATTTCATTATTTAACAAGTTCTCTTTTAGATAAGTAAAATTATCGTTAATAACTTCACTATAAGTAATTTCTTCAGCTAATTTATCTTTGATTAAATCCTTATTGTCATTAAAATACCCTATTACATTATTATTAAGTGAATTAATATCATTAAATTTATTATTATTTAAAACAACTAAACTATAATTGGTTGTTATTTTACTTACTTCCATATCTTTAATAAAATCATAAGTATTAGTAAAATAATCTATTCCTTTATAAAATACACTAATTAATAAAATCATGATGCCAACATTAATAATTTTTAATAATTTAGGTAAAATAAAAACAAAAAGAAAACTAAATATAAGACAAATACTATAACCTATAATTAAATATTTATTAGCTATTAAATTAAGTTTACTTAACTTAAATGCAAAATAACTTAAACTAATTACATATATTATAAAGATAATAGCACTAACTATTTTTAATATTCTTTTTATCATTATATCATCCAGTAATTATAATGGATGATTTTTTAATTTATATTCTTATTTAGATTTTATTTTTTTTATTAATTTATTTCCACCATAGTAAATTAAACTACCTATCAATGCTCCACTTGAATCTATTAACACATCTAATAATTGACCTGTTCTTCCATTTATAAATGTTTGATGATACTCATCAGTAAAAGCATAAAGAATACAAATTAAAATGCTAATTATATATGTATGTTTAACTTTACTTAAAGACAAAGCATTGATAAGTAAAATACATAATATTAAATATTCACTAAAATGCATAACTTTTCTTAAAGGAAAATTCAAAAAGTTGACCAAAGCTATTTTATGTTCATTACTTACATGATGATCTCTTATGCCGGCATCAACAACACCCTCATCAACTTTGTCTATTACTTTATCAATAGTTCCTTTACTTGCATTATTGGAATTATAACTATCTACATTAGAAAAAAGAAAGATAACTATCATCCAAAGAAATACTAATAAATAAGAGATTATTATTTTAAATTTTTCTTTATTCATAATTCACCTTATATTTTATACTTATAATAGTTTATCATAAATAATAACCATATTTAAAGAATATTCTTTATTTTTTTAATTTATTATAATCTTCTTCACTTATTTTAGTAATTTCTAATATGAAATCTTTAGTAAAATTTTTATTTATTAAACTTTGAGCTATTTCAATGACTTTTTGTTCTTCACCATCCGCATAAGCCTCATTAATTCTCATATTGTAATTTTCTTTATCTGATGATATACACCAATCTGTTAGCCATTTTATTGTTTCTTCCATTTTTTGATCTCCTTCCGCATATTTTTTCATATCTTCTATATCAGTGCTCCCTCGTATTATTTTTAAATATTTCGCTATGTTGTAAATTTTGGGGGTTGATAGTTATAATCTTTATATAATTCAAAGAAGTCAAAAATACTATAATT
>CANQGF010000024.1 GCA_947601485.1 uncultured Bacilli bacterium | reverse complement strand
CCTCCTTTATCTTTTGTTTGGCTATTTTTATTATATCATTTTTTTATTTATCAGTCATTATGTTTAACACAACTTTTTAAAAAAATATATTTTGGATTCACTTGATATGAAAGATACTTTAGTTAAAATTGATAAAGATAAAATAGAAAGAGTTGCGTCAGGAAATGCTGATGTAAGAATAACTAAAGATGGAAAAATAATTGAAAGAAATTATATAAAAAAGGGAATATCTACAGATGATAAAGCAAGAGTATTAGGGCAACCAGAAGGAAATTTAAGTGGTCATGCAGGGCTTTTTTCTAGTGCTCAAGATATGGAAAAGTTTGCCAATGCTTTAATTTATAATTGTTTAATTTCTTCTCATTTAAGAAATACACTTGCCAAAAATAAAACTGGTTATTTATATACTAATCCAGATGGTACTAAAGGAGCTAGTCAATATTTAGGAAGTCTCTGTTATTCTAAAAATCCTTTATTATCTAATAGTGAAGTTTATCATCCTTTAAGTGGTAGCTCATTTGCTATTGCAGGATGGTCGGGGACTCAATTTACCATCGATCCCATTAATGAAATAAGTTTATTTTTGGGATCTAATCGAAGCCATAATCGAATTACCATTAATGCTCAATCAAAGAAAATTATAACTAATGAAAATGGAGAAAAAGTTGTAATTCTTCCGAGTGGAAGAGTAGTTATTGATGCTTCAAGATATGCTTTTGAAAGAGATGATGCAATTATTCATCCCTCTTTAGAATTAGCATTTAAATTAAAAATTCTAGAAGATATTTTAAATATTAAAGAAGTAAAAAAAGAAAGTAGTAGAACATTAATTAGATAAAAATATTAGCTCATTTTACATAAAAAGTGTCAAATTTATTGACAACTTTTTTTAATTGGCTTAGTATTAAAAGTAGGGAGTGTATGCGAAATGATGAATGAAGAAGAATTAAAAAAATATAGGGAATTTATTCAAAATATGTCTTCTTTAGAAAGAGAAGAATATTTTAGAAAATTGGCTAGTAATGAAATAACTGTTCCTTTAACGGGATATCCTCATTTAGATAGAATGTGGTTAAAATATTATGATAAAGATTTCTTAAAAGAACATGTTCCAGAAATGACAATAACTGATTATATGAAAAGTTATAATAAAGAAAAAACAGGAATGAACGCAATCAGTTATTTTGGTAAACATATTAAATATTATGAATTATATGAACATATTGATGAAGCATCTAAAGTGCTTAAAGCTTTAGGTGGCGAATATAATGATCGAGTTATGAATTTAATGGCTAATATTCCTGAAACAGCTTATTTATTTTATGGAGCGTCACAATTAGGCATGACTTCTGATTATGTTGATCCCCGTCCTGATAGTGTTAATCCCAAGATTAGCGCTAGTAAAACTTTACAATTAATTCAAAGTGAAAAAGCTAAATATATTATTGCTCTTGATCAATGTTATTTAGCTATGCTTAAACCTATAGAAAATGAGTTAAAAGAATTAGGTATTGATAATATTGTTATTGTAAAAGCCAGTGATTCAATGGATTTTAAAGCCCAAATGAATTATTTAAGTGAAACAGCTAATTTTGAAGGATTAAAAGCTTTAAAAAGCAAACTTGCTAAAATGAAAAAAATTGATGAAATGGTTGTACAAGCTAGAAGTAATTCTAAAATTAAAACTATTGATTATAAAGATTTAGTAAGTGATAGTAGATATGTTAATTTTACTCCAGCTAGTTATGATAAAGATCATCTTGATTTAATAGTTCATACCTCTGGCACTACTGGTTCGATGCCTAAAGCTATTCCTTTATCAACTCTTAATTTAAATAGTTATGTTGAGCAAACAAGGGGCGCTAATATGCCAATGGCTTGTGGTGATCGAGTTTTACACATGTTACCTTATTTTGCTGCTTATGGGGTAGTTGATGTTACGCATTCTGGGTTATTTTATGGTTGTGATTTAGTTCAAGTACCGGAATTTGCACCATCTAATTTAGGTAAAATGATTTTAAAATATAAACCACAAATAATTATGGGACCTCCTTCTTGGTTTTTAGGTTTATTAAAAGATCCAGCTTTAAACGGAAAAGATTTATCTTTTTTAAAAATGGTTAGCTGTGGAGGAGATGTTTTAGAAGTTGAAGATGAAATTAAATTAAATAAATTTTTAGAAAGTCATAATGCCTCAATTAAAATGTCTAAAGGACATGGGATGAGTGAAACTAGTGGATGTGGATCTAACGCTATTTTATCTTATAATGATTTAGGCTCAATGGGTATTCCAATGCCAAGAGTGGTATATGGGGTAGTTAATCCGGAAACTAAAGAGTTATTAAGATTTGATGAGAATACTGATAAATTAGAAGGTGAATTAATTGTTCATGGTAATACAATTACCAGTGGCGTTTTAGATGGTAAAGAAATTGTTCCACATATAACTTATGACGGTATGGATTTTATTTATACAAGAGATATTGCATCCATGGATAAAAGAGGAGTAATGCAATTTTTAACGAGAAGTGATCGTTCATTTACAAGATATGATGGTTTTAAAGTAAAACCTTATGTAATTGAAAATATTATTAAAAGTAATGATTTTGTTAAATATTGTGTTATATCACCAGTATATGATGAAAAAAGATTTGGTAATATTGTTATGGCTTCGATTGTTTTGGAAGATGGTATTAATTTATCAAATGAAGAAAAAGTAGAATTTGTTAAAGAATTAATTAGTAAATATTTTATTGAAAATGATGCTGTTTCATCAAGACAAATCCCATATAAAGTTAGATTTAGAGATAATTTAGTCTTGTCAAATAATAGTAAAAATGATTTTAATGCTATTGCTAAAGAAGGTTTAACAGGTGATGAAATTACTATAGAATTAGAAGAAACCAATATTTCAGTTGGAAGTATTAAAATTATTCCACCAAAAGTAGATGGTAAACAAATGATAAGAGAAAGAAAAATTCAAATGTAAAAATTTTGAATTTTTTAATTTATATAATAAAAAAGATATGTTATACTTTAGATAGAGTAGGATTTAGGTGGTAATTTATGAATCAAGCACCAATGTTTTTAAATGTATTTTCATTAATTATTTTAGCTATTTTAAATGTTGTCTTTTTTTCTAAAAAGCGATTACATAAAGTAGAAGATAATTTATATGCATTTTTGTTAATTATGGAAACAATAACAATAACTGTAGGTCTTGCTTTAGGAGGTATGCTTACAGTAAATATTCCTAATAAGTTATCTGTTATAGCTTTACTAAATAAAGTGTATTTAATTGGGTTAATTACTTCGAGTTCGGTATTTGCTTATTATACTTATTGTATATCCCATTTATATAATCCAAAAAGTAATATTCATAAAGCTGTTTATTTTACATTTTTAATTGGTGTTATGTTCTTAACTATCATTTTACCAGTTGATGTTAAAGAAGTAGATGGAGTAGCAATTACAAGTGGACTTGCTATATCATTTACTTCTGTAATATCAGTATTACTTTATTTTGTTTTATTCTTGCTTTTACTTGTTGATGTTAAAAATTTTAATAATAAAAAATATATTCCTATTTATATATTATTAATTGAAAGTATATTTACAACAGTTATTCAAATGATTTATCCTGATTTAAATTATTTTATTAATCCATCGGCTGTTATTACCTGTTTAATTATGTACTTTACGATTGAAAATCCCGATTTAAAAATGATAGAACAATTAAATATAGCTAAAAGCCAAGCTGAAAGAGCAAATAATGCTAAAACGGATTTTTTATCCAATATGTCTCATGAAATTAGAACGCCACTTAACGCAATCGATGGTTTTAGTCAATTAATATTAGAAGAAAAAGATATCAATGTTATTAAAGATGAAGCAAGAGATATCATTGAAGCTAGTCAAAATTTACTGGAAATAGTTAATGGTATTTTAGATATTTCTAAAATTGAAGCTAATAAATTAGAAATAGTTAATACTGAATATGAACCTAGTAAAGTATTTGATGAACTTGTTAAACTAACGAAAGCAAGAATTGGCGATAAACCTCTTGATTTTAGAGTTTCGATTGATAAAGATATTCCTAATTATTTAAATGGTGATTATGTAAGACTTAAACAAATAGTTTTAAATTTACTTACAAATGCTGTTAAATATACTAAAGAAGGATTTATTGAACTTAAGATAAGTACAGTAAAAAAAGATGGTGTATGCCGTTTAATAATTAGTGTTAAAGATAGTGGAATAGGAATAAAAAGAGAAAATATTGATAAATTATTTAATAAATTTGAACGCTTTGATTTAGAAAAAAATATGACGATTGAGGGAACTGGATTAGGGCTAGCCATAACTAAAAAATTAGTTGAATTAATGCATGGTAAAATTGTTGTTGATTCAGTTTATGGAAAAGGGTCTACTTTTACCGTAGCTCTTGATCAAATTATTGTTGATAAAATAAAAGAAGAACCAAAAAAAGTAAGAAGTTCTAAAGCAGTAGTAGCAAAGGGTAAAAAAGTATTAATTGTTGATGATAATTTAATTAATTTAAAAGTGGCAGCAAGACTTCTTTCTACTTATAAAATTGAAACAGAAGAAGTTGCTAGTGGCTTTGATTGTTTAAAGAAAATTGAAGAAGGAAATACTTATGATTTAATTTTAATGGATGATATGATGCCTAAAATGAGTGGTGTTGAAACATTTCAAAAATTAAAAGCTATGGAAGGATTTAATACTCCTGTTATTGCTCTTACCGCTAATGCTATTGTGGGAATGAAAGAAAAATATTTAAGTGAAGGATTTAATGATTATTTATCCAAACCGATTGATAAAAATGAATTAGATCGAATATTAAAAGCATATTTAAATATGAAAAGCAAAAAAATGTGATATAATGAAATAGAAAGTAGGAAAAATAATGAGAGATGTAAGTATTTTAACAGATAATGGTGTTCTTTTAGATAAGGCTTTAGAATTTTTAGGTGACTTGAGCTTTTATGATGAAACATTAGAAACTTTTTTAGAACAAAATAAAGAAAGAATACCGGCATTAAAAAAATATTTAAAAGAGCAAAATATGGCTGATTATGCAGTATTAGTTCACGCTATTAAAAGTGATTCAAAATATTTAGGTTTTATGTCTTTATTTGATATTGCTTATGCTCATGAACTAGCAAGCAAAGCTAATAATATTGATGAAGTAAAAAATAAATTTGATGCTTTAATGAAAGAAATTGATAAATATACTGATTTAGCTCATAAATATTTGGGATAGGAGAAAATATGAAGAAAATTTTAGTAGCGGATGATTCAAAAATAATAAGCAATATTGTGGAAAGAGCTTTTAAAGATGAGTATGAAACTTTAGTAGCTTATAATGGTAAAGAAGCTATAGATATTATTAAAAATAATGTTGATGATGATATAGTTGGTGTTTTACTAGATTTAAATATGCCTGATACTGATGGTTTCGCAGTTTTAGATTATTTTAAAGATAATAATTTATTTAAAAGAATACCAGTATGTATTATAACTGGTGATGTTTCTAAAGAAAGAATCGATCGAGCTTTTACTTATGATATTGTTGATGTTTTGGCTAAACCATTTACTTTTGATAGTGTTAGAGAAGAAGTTAAAAAAATTATTAATTTAGGTGCAATGAATTAAATTTCTTTTCACAAATAAGGAGATGTTTAAAGCATCTTTTTTTAATTTTGAAAAAAAATTTTATTAAAAAAGAAGGAAATTGAAAAAAATGCGCGAATATATATAGTGAAAGGAGAAAAATAAATGTCGAAAAATTAGAACGTTTGTCGAAAGTATTGCAATTAAAAAAAATATCAATAAAATATAGTCACCGAAGAAAGGAAAGCAATTATGAAAAAAGAAAAAACCTTTGATTATCTAACAAATGATTTAGCCTTTAAACAAGTGTTTATGCATGAAGAATTAGTACAAGACTTAATAAATTCATTTTTAGACTATGTAGGAAAAAGTAAAAATGTACCAATAATAACAGTTATACCAGAGGCATATATTAGTCCAAATAAGAAAGGATATCGTGGATATTATGGAGATATAATAGTTGATAGAGAAGATACAGTAATATCATTAGAAATGTATAGTAATATCTTTGATACAAAAGCTTATAAAAAAAGTTTAGGATATTTATGTAGATTATATAGTAATCAAAAAGTTGGAATAAATCCTAAAGATTATAAAAAAGTAATAGGTATAAACTTTATAAAAGGCAATTATCAAGGAAAAAACAATGATATAACAAATCCATATAGTTTAAAAAATAAAGATAATCAAGAAATAGGAGAGGATGTCTTACTGTATTTAGTAAGATATGATTTAGTAGATAAGATACCTTATAAAGAAGATGAAGATAGATTTATAAGATATTTAAGAATAATAGGGAGCACTGATATAGAAGATATGAAGAAATATGCGAAAGGAGATCAAAAAATGGAAGAGACAATAAAATGGTTAACAGATTGGTGTATATCATCAGATAAAGAAAATTACAATATGAGAATTAATGAGGCTAAAGAAGAAGGAATTATAAAAAGCAAATTAGAAATAGCAAAATATTTAATAAATCAAAATTGTTCTAAAGAATTTGTATTAAAAGCTACTAAAATAAGTGAAGAAGATTATAATAAGTTAATTAATTCAAAAAGTAATTAAAATTCAAACTTAAAGCAAAATAAAAGAAGATTTAACATCCTCTTTTATTTCATTTTTATTCTTGAGTGGAATCTTGAGTATTGTTATCTTGAGTGTTTGATTCATCAGTATTTGGTGTTTCACCAGGTGTTTCGGTATTATCTGGATTTGGTGTTTCACTAGGGTTATCTACTGGTGGAGGAGTTTGAGTATTATCTTTGGCTTCCACATTAACAAGAATGCCATTACTCATATTATCTTTAAAAATAGTATATGATGTTTTAATCTTAAATGTATATTTACCAGGAGTAGAAACATTATAACTAAAGGTATTACTATTAGTAAATCCTAATTCTTTTTCTGTTCCATCAGCATTAACTAAATAGATACGATAACCAAGTGAACCAATTACTGTATTATTATAATTAATTCTAGCTTCGTAATACTTGTTAGCATAAGCACCATAATAAGTATTATAGAAATTCATTAAATAATTAGTATCGATAGCATCTGGAGTTTTAATTTGATTCCAAGTAAGAGTAACAGTATTATTATTGTATGTATATGATGCATTAGTTGGATCATTTAAAGTGTCATAACGATTGGAAACCTCAGTTGGTTCTGTTCCTTTGACAAACCACTCACTTAAACACATTCTAGTATTTTTATAATCTGGTGAATAAGTTTTATTATCATTTGGAGTATAAGCACTACAAAGTTGTGGAGGGAAGGTTTCAGCCTCAACTTGAACATTTACAACATTATCTGGTACAGCAAAGTGTTCATTTTTCTTATGAATGTTTTTTGATAAATAATTCATAATATTTCTTCTTGGTTTACTTCCTAAACTACTTGTTAAATACCAACCATTTTCTTCGGCATTTGGATAAATATGATCATAACCAACCCAAAGACCTATTGTATAACTAGGAGAGTAAGTAATCATCCAAATATCCATAACTCTTCCTTTTTTAAGGCCATAAGCTTGTAATGTAGCATCATCTAGATTAGTAGTACCAGTTTTACCAGCTACATCTGTATTAGATGGTCCTTGATAAGAATCATAAGCACTTATTAATAAATTAGTCATAAGATAGGCAGTTGATTCTTCCATAACTTTAACTTTTTTATAATTATGTGGATATTCTTTATTATCATTAATAGTATCTATAACTTTAGTATATCCATAAGGCTCAATGTAATAGCCTCCTCTAGCAAAAGCACCATAAGCTGCTGCCATATCAAGTGGAGAAGTACCATATTTCCAACCACCAATGGCATTAGATTCATATAGTTCTCCTTCATTTTCCGGATGAATATTAACACTATCTAAAAAGTTAATCATAATATTTTTATCGATTGCGGCTAATTGTTGGAAAGCAAGAACTGCTGGAACATTTCGTGAGTCTTTAACTGCCCAACGCATAGGAATCATTCCATCATAACCACCATCATAATTACCAAATGATTGACCAGTAGAGTAAGTGGTTGGTTCATCTAAGAACATTGCATAAGTACTTTTGGAAATGTTTTCAATATACATAGCATATTCAACTAATGGTTTAGATGTTGATCCTGGTTGTTTTTTAACACTTGTAGCCCAGTTATTAGATAGAGCTTGATAATTTTTGCCACCTGATAAAGCGACAACAGAACCATCTTTAGTTGAAGTAACAGCTATTCCTTCATCTTCTTTTTCATTTCTAAATTCATAAACTTTACCATCTTCAACTTTTTCTAAAACAGCTTGAACTTTAGGATCAAATGTAGTGTAGATTAGTAATGATGCTTTACGAGCATCAACACCTAAATCAGCTGATACTTCATCTAAAACATAATCGATGAAAGCTTGCTTACTTTCAACTTCCATAACATTTTCTTCATGTTCTGTTAAAAGTGATTCGATTGGAATAGCTAAAACTTCATCCATTTGTTCTTTGGTAATATATCCATGTCTAACCATTAATTGTAATACAGTTTTTTGTCTATTTTTACATCCTTCTGGATTTTTAAACGGATTATATTTTGATTGAGCTTGGAACATTCCTGCAATAACAGTAGCTTCAGCTAAATTGATATCTTTACTAGATTTACCAAAGAAATATTGACATGCTTGTTCAATACCAAAAGTTCCTCCAGTATTAATATCTCCACCACCAAATTGGAAAGTATTTAAATAAAATTCCATTATTTCTTCTTTAGTATATTTAGCTTCTAATTTAAAGACTGACATATAAACATCTTGGAATTTACGTACAATTTCTTGAATTTTATTGGCACCAGGTCCCGTATTGGTTTCAGTTTGAGTATATCTGTTTTTAATAACTTGCATATCTAGTGTTGAAGCACCACCTGCATCATCTTGACCAAAAAGTTGTAAAACAGAAGCTTTTAAAAATCTGAATAAATCAATTCCATTATGTTGGAAAAATCTTGAATCTTCGGTGGCAACGACAGCATCAATTAAAACATCAGGAATTTCATCATAAGTTACAACTGTTGCATTAGCAGCACCAACTCTTGCAAATTCATCACCATTAACATCATAAAGAATAGTTGGTTCAATTTGATATAATTTATCTTTTTCAAAATCTGGTGATGAAATAATAATATATAAAGCAAAAAGTAAACCAATACTAATAATGGATATAGCAATAATTAAAAAGATATTTAAAATTGTTTTCCATACAGATTTTGGTTCTTTTTCTTTTTTAACTTTTTTTCCCTTTTTAGGTAATTTATCATTTAATTTTTTATTTAAATTACTAAATTTTGATTTGATATTATTTATTTGTTTCTTCATTTTTAAATCCTCCAATTAAATCAACATACTTTAAATAATTTACTCCTTTATTATAATTATATTCTAAAATATAACCATATTCTTTAATATAATCATAAGGAATACTTTTTCTAGTATGATTATCAATATAAGAAATAAAATCTGGTCCATTAAGTAAGTAAATATAATTATTCATACTAATGATTAAAAAAACTATACCACCATGTCTTATAACATTACGTATATGTTTTATTTGATGTGGATGAACATTATTTAGAGCAAATGATGTTTTAGATAATGTACTTTTAGCATCAAATTCAACATATTTTCCTTTATATAGACCATTATAATCAAGTGTTGATTCAGTAGCAAAATATGCTTTAGTAATAACTTGCTTATTGTTTTCATAACTTACTTTAACAACCCCGATAGGAGTGGGCTTTTTATATATTAAAGCTATATCATTTTCTAGATAATAAAGATTAGCTTCATTAATAATATTTTCTAAATCCATCCCTCTATTAGCATAATTTATGTTTTTGTGATATTCTTTTTTTATTTGATTAGGGTAATTCACATATTTCACCTTCTTTAATTATATCAAAAAAAACCATAATATTAAACTATTAATACTAAAAAAATGCTCACTTGACAAAGTAAGCATAGTATTCATCAAAAGTTATATTGTGTTCATAAATATAGGTAGCTGCTTCAATTCCCACATAGCGGTAATGCCAAGATTCATAATCATAACCAGTAATATCAACTTTATCTATAGGATATCTTTCAATAAAGCCATATTTATGAGCATTTTCTTTTAACCATTGATATGATGGAGTAGATGCAAAATTCTTTTGACCAGTTCCTTGTTCAAAAACATCAATCGTAAGACCAGTTTGATGTTCAGAATATCCGGGTCTAGCAGCAATAGTATCAGCATAACTAGTTCCATTTGCGTTAGCATAATCATTATATGTTTCTTCTTGTTCTTGGTAATTACGATAAGATGAATTAACCATTAAATAATAACCATTTTCATGACTAGCACGCCACATACTTAAAAACGCATCGTAAGTTTCTTTAGTAACTTTTTGACTTCCTAATTCTCCATAAGCATAATCTAGAGAAATAGTTACTAAATTATCAGGAACATAATCATTAGGTAGATAATTATATTTATTAACTAAAATTAAATTGCCTTTAGAAAGATCAGTTTCTTTAGTTTCAGTATAATATTCATGATTATTATTAGTATTAACTATTTCAACAATATCTTTTATACCTTTATCTTTATTTTCTTTATAGTAATTTATATAATCATAAAATTTATCATATATAAAATAGTCTGCTTGTGAAATATCTATATAAATATCATCTTTTTCTTGTTTCAAAAGATAAGCTAATTCTTCATTTTTATATATTTTAACTAATTTTTTAGCGCTATCTAGTGAATAACCTAAAGTTGTAAGTTGATATTCATAAGTTTTTTCATATTCTTTTTGTTCTTTAATTTTAACAAATGAATAAATTCCTAAACTTAAAAATATTATCCCAACAAAAACACTAATTCCAATTTTAGCTCCCTTTTTCAGTCTCATTATCATTCTCCTTATAAAGAATTATAACATATAAACTAACTAGTTCAATAATATTTTTACTTAAATTTAATTAATATGACTTTCTAATCTTTTACAAGTATTTTAAGAAAATTTATTAAAAAAATTGAAATTTTGTTAAAAATTATATATTATTCCACGACTTAAAACACCAAAACTAATCATTTTTTGAAATTTTGGCGTTAAAATTGCAATAAAATAATTGATATATCTTTGATAATTTGCTAAACTAATTTTGGGTTGAGTTATTTATGCATAAAGCATAAATATGTTAAAATATTAATATAAGATTAGTAGATCATCTACGGAAAGGAAGAAATCAATGATAAATGAAATTAAATTTATTTCACATTGATTATAAAATAACTATATGCTAAATTTTTTCCAAGCAAATAATAAACAAAGATATTATCAAAAAATAATTAAAGAAGATAATAAATATTTATATAATTTTAATTCAAAATTTGCTAATCAAGAAGCAAAACTTTTAAAAATGTATGGGCCATGTAATGAATTTAATAAAAAAATAAAATTAATAATCATAAGTGATACTCATAATAGTTTAAATAAAGAAGAGTTTAAAAACTTTTTAAATAATCATCAAGATTATGATTTATGTATACTATTAGGAGACCATCACGCTAACGACATAGAAATTATTTTAGAACTTATAGATAAACAAAAATTATATGGCTTATTAGGTAATCATGATAACGATTATTTAACAGAATATAATATTAATAATTTAAATGGTAAAGTAATTAACCTAAACAATGTCACTTTATTAGGCATGCAAGGAAGTTTTCGCTATAAACCATCTGATTTTCCTTCATTTAGTCAAAAAGAAAGCATTTTATTTTTAAATGATAAACCTAAAGTTGATATATTATTAACCCATGATAATAGATTTGATAGTGCCATGCAATATAATCCAGCTCATCAAGGATTATTTGGCATTACTTATTACATATATAAAAATAATGTTCCAATTCATATTCACGGTCATGTTCATAACAATTATCAAAAAACTCTTAATAATGGAACAAAGGAAATTAGTGTATTTATGTATCAATATTTAGAGTTATAATAATGACTTTTTTTGAAAATTTTGTTATAATGACAATAATAAGACAATAATAATTAAAATTAGGAGGTAAAACCACGATGTATAATGATACAATAAAAGCTGAAAATAAAATTATAACAAGTCAAAATTTGTCACAAATTTTTCAATTAATGGGAGAAACATTAAAAAAATATCAAAGAATTAGTGCTTTAGAAGAACAACAAAATCGTATGTTAGAACGAGATAAACAACATTATACTTTTAAGGATGATGGTAGTAAATTTAAAGCAATAGTTGATTTTTATGATAATACTACAATAACTTTTGATAAATATGATAGCTTTGCTAGTATATTTTATAGTAGACTTAATGAAATTAAAAGCATTAATGTTAACTACAATTTAAATTATGTTATTATTAATCAAACCTTAATTTCTAATCGAAATTGGTATAATCAATCTATAAATATGTATATAACTGAAAACAGAATTGATATAGAAGTAAAATTAAGTAGTGAAGATCCTAAATTAAATGAGGTATATAATTTAATAAAAAATATTATTTTAAGTGCTCCAAGTAAATATGATTTTGTTATCAAAAAAAAGGATAAAATAATTAATACAATAGCTTTAGCCAAAGGTTTAATACCAAGCATGATTATAACAACATTATTACTTTTTATGCCCATATTAAATAAAATCTTTTTTAAAGGTTATATAGTTTACCCACTTGTTTGTTTATTGATATCTTATGTAATTGGTTATGCTATAGCATCTTCCAAATTAGATGGGTATTATAATACAATCATTCCTGAAAAGAAGGTAACTTACGAAAATGGCGAAAGAAGAGAAAAGGATGATTTATAAAAATATACTCAAACCAGTGATGTATTAATTGGTAAAAAAGTAAATAATTTAGAAAATCGCCGTTTAATTAAAGAAACATATGATAAATGTCAAGCAATCTTACCAAAAGAATTATTAATTTTATTAGGTATAAGCTTTATGATAATAATTATAGGATTATTTATTAAATAGGTATAGAAAGAAAGAAAAAAATGAATAGAAAAATTTTAGAAGCAATAAATGAATATGAAGATCAAACTGAAAAAAAGTGTTATTTTGTAGAATATTTAGATTCTCCAACTACCATATTAGATGATAAAATCGGCGGTCAACCCTATCTTCCTATTGGAGAAGAATACCCAAAAGATCAAGAAGGCAATCCGATGGCTTTATTATTACAAGTCAATTTAGGTAATTTAGAATTAGCTAACTATCCAAAAGGCATATTAGAAGTTTTTATAACTACCAATATGGATGCCATTTTTGGAAATATGACATTGCCTGATTATTGTTATACTTTTCGCTTTTATCAAGAAGGTTTAGACTATCAAACTGAATTCCCTAATCTTAATATTGCGGATTTTATTTATACTAAACCCCTAAAATTAGCTTTTAATAAAGGTTTAACATTTAGACCATATAATTTAGATGATTCATTTGCTAATAATTTATTATTAGATTTATTAGAATCTAAATTTAACGTAAAATTAGATTACCCAGCAAGTGTGCGTACAGCAATAGGTGTAGATTTTTATGAAATAATTGATAAAATTAATGAAGCATATGTACCTAAGTCTAATATTGGTGGTTACCCATTCTTTATAAATGATATAGACGTTGATTATCATGAAGGTAACGAATGTGTTTTTTATCTAAATAATAGTACCCGATTAGGTTTTAATATAGGCGCTGATGGTGGAAGTTTTTATTTATTAGTGTCCAAAGAAGATTTAAAGTTAGGCAATTTTTCTAATGCTATCCTAAATATTATATATTAAATTACTAAAGATAATAATTTTAAATTTTTGCTAAAAATATAAAGGTGATATCAATGAAAAATGACAAAATAGCTAATAAAATGCTTATGTATTTAGAACAAAATAAATATCGAAAATTTGATAGATTATTTCTAAAAAATAAAGACAATGAAGAATTATGGAAAATATTGCTTAGTAACCCTCTTATTACTGATAATTATTTGAAATGGCAACCTCCAGAAAATATGGCTAAATTAAGTATTGCAATTCAAAAACAAATAATCAATGTTATCCCCAATTTAATCAGATTAGCTTCAGATGAATTAAGAAACGATAAAGCTTATATGGAAGATTTGCAGCGGAAAATAGATTCTAAAGAATTAAAAGATGAATATGGAACTTCTGTATATCATTATTTAGGCTCTAAACTATCGCAAGACAAAGATTATCTTTTAAGATTAAAAGACAAAGACCCTATAGCTTTCCTCGACTCTATGTCCAAAATATCATATGACGATAAAACAATAAATACTTTTTTTGATGAACATCCGGAATATGTTAATCATTTACCCAATAATTTAAAATATAATTATGATTATGTTGCGAGTTTGATTTTAAAATTACCTAGTGAAGCAATTACCTTATATTGTGGCAATATGTCATATGATTATTTAAAAAATAATCAAATAAAAGAAGCTATAATTAAAGTTGGTGGGAAAATCATATATAAAAAGACTTTATTATGTTCCATAGCTAACAACCCCGAAGAGTTAAAAAAAATATCTCCTGAAGAATTAAAAGAACTAATTATTTTAGATCCCGATATATTTATAAATGGTCTAAGTAATTCTGATATATTTAAATCAATCTTATCCATGGGTCAACATAGAAAAAATATAAATCTTATTCAAACAATAAATAATACTTCAAAATTGCTTTTTAAGCAAATTGATACCCCGAAAAAATTAAGCCATGTTTTATTTGAACTCTCCGAATCCGTTAGTGAAGGCATAACTTATGAATATATTTATAATCAAGTTAATACTTATTGGCCTCAAATTTTGCCCTGGATAGAGCAAATAGATGAATGGCACCAAATGGATGATGGCTCTTTAACAAATAGTGAGGATTATAGAAGCTTTTATAATATTTATAATCTTTTAGTGGCTATTGAAAGCAATAAATTAGATCAAGCTTTTAAAGTATTTATCAATTCCGAATTAAGAGCTTCTGAATATGGCGCTGGCATAAAAAACATAAATATTACTGATGATAATTTATCATTTTTACAATTTTCTTGTACTTGTAGTTTTTTTAATAGTGACCCTCAAACTCTAGAAATGTATAGTAAATTATTTTTAAGAATAAGTAAATGGAATAGTAACCCTTATGAATCACTAGAATTTATTAATGAAATAGATAAAGATTTAAAATTAAAAAATATGTTACTTAATACTAATATTGATACTTTAGATCAAGATTTAATAATCAACATCTTTAGTTATGTTAAATCTAGTATGAACAATATTATTAGAACTACTAGTTTAGAAGAGTTACGAGATTATTCCAGTTTAGTAGAGCAAGGCTTAAATACCTTTCCTGCTAAAAATCTTAAAGATTTTAAACATAAAGTATTATTAAAATATTTTCAAATTAATTTATCTATGGCCGAACACTTTATTCATTCCTACTTAAGTTCGGATAATAAATCATCTTTATATCAAAATATGCCTGAAGTAAAATATTTAAAAGACTTATTAGGAAGAATAACTAATGCTAGTGATATTAAAACTTTAGAAGAAATAGATAAATCTTTAAGTGAGCAAAACGTAAAAGTTAGTTTAAAAGATATTTATAAAATAATTGGCAATATTAAAAAAAGTTATGGCGAAGAAATAAACTCTTCTCTTTTACAGGTAAATAATTCAAATGAAATCATAGATGCAACTAATACTGATTTTAATTTATTAGTACATGTAATTGGTGCCTATGGATCAGTTCCCGCCGGTGATATATATGATTCGTGGAATACTAAAGAAAAAACTTCTACGCATGAAATTTGTACCAGTTTTATTTCATCAGATAACATGGGAATTGCCCCTACGGGAGAACATTCTGTAATTTTAGGATTTAATAATCTACCTAGTGATTTTCTAGAATTAATGAGTTGTAATGACTTATTTTCAACCGGCTTTGTTGCCAATAGAGAAAGTCGATTTTTAAAGCCTGAAGAATTAAAAAATAATACCCGACATGGTCATAATGAAATAGTTATAAGAAGAAGAAAAGGGGAATATACCGAAGAAAAAATTGAACCATCTTATATTATTTGTTTTGATAATATCAATATAGAAAGCAAAACCGCCGCCCAAAAGTTTGGCGTCCCTATTATATTTATTAATCGCAAAAAAGTCGCTGAAAGACAATATAATGAAATAATTAATTTAAAACAACAGTTTAAAGCTACTTTAAATCCTCATTTAATTTCTCAAATTATTTGTAAGCAAGAAAATAATAAAGCCGGCCTCCGCTTAGTAAGACCAGATTTAATAGATAAATATTTTAGTACTGAATTTCGCCAAAAAAATATTAATGAATTATATACTATAATTAATGCTGGACTTAATACAAATAATCCTAATGCCATTAATTCTATGAATGAATTTATTCAAGTTATAGAAAAAGAAGCCCAAAAATTTGCTATTACTAAAGAAACTCCCCATAGAAAAAATATTTTTGATATTAATTATCAAGAAATTATCCAATATTTTAAATCAAATCCCCATTATAAACAAAATTTTGAATTACCTCAAGAACTAACACCAAAAGAACTATATCAAAAATTTATTGAATGTCGAGATAAATTAACAGAAAGTGAAAGAACAGAACTACAATATATAAATAGTCAAAATATCGAGGAAATGTTTAATTCCCAACAGAAATTAGGTGGTTAAAATGATAGAAAATGAATTAATAGAAACATTTAAACAATTAGATGATAATGAAAAACGAAATCAAATTAGTGCTGAATTTGAAAAATTAAGCTTATTATTACAAAGCATTCATGCCAAATATGGAATTGAAAGAATGGCCAACACCATAAATTCTTACAATAAAGCAACTGATGCTAATATGTCGAATAGTGATTTTTTTGATTTAATATATCAAGATATAATTTTTTTAAGAAAAGATATATTAACATTAACCAATGCTTTATTACAAAACAACAAATAATTAATGATAGAAATAACCATAAAAAAGCCTTGCTTTTCCCTAAGAAAAACAAGGTTTAATATTTTTAGGTTAAATTACATTTTTGTAAAAAAGAATGTAATATTATCATCATCACAACTAATAGGGTATACTATATAATCGCTTTCTGGTGTAATAATTAAATTTTCACTGTTATTAGTTAATTTACTTTTTATTTCATCAATAACTTCATCAGCACTATTAGATTCATCAGCAACCTTAAATTTAACCTCGTGTTCTACCCCATTAACAACTATTTTATATTCTAATTTTGGATTTTCACTCTTTTTACCCATTAATAAATCTGCATTAAATTGTTGCCAATCTTTTGCAAAGGTTTTACATAATTCTTGATCGACAATTACTGAAAGTTCTTCATTTAATTGCAGTTTATTATCAGATCTAAAAAATAATTTTTCTTTTCCCATTGTTTTCATAGCTTATATATCTCTCCTTTACCCTAAATATAGCACTTAATTAATATTTTTAAAATAATTTTAAATATTTTTGACATTTTTTGTGTAAATTAATTTATATAGTAAGTTATACATAATAAGTATAAACATTTTTTAAAATAACAAACTAATTATAGAGGCAATAAATATGATTAGTTTAAAAAAATATAATAATAAAAGAGATTTCACTAAAACAAAAGAGCCTGTAGGTCAAGTTAGAAAGTCATCAAAAAAATTAAAATTTTGTGTTCAGCAACATCTAGCCCGTCGTGATCATTATGATTTACGTTTAGAATGGAATGGCGTTTATTTAAGTTGGGCAGTCCCTAAAGGCCCATCTTATAATCCTAAAGATAAAAGATTAGCCGTGCATGTTGAAGATCATCCTCTATCTTATGGCAATTTTGAGGGAATTATTCCCGAGGGTGAATATGGCGCGGGAACTGTCATGCTTTGGGATAAAGGAAAGTTTATACCGGAGACAAATTTTAAAGAAAATCTTAAAAAAGGTATTATTAAATTTACTTTAAAAGGAAAAAGGATAAAAGGTAAGTGGTCTTTAGTTAGATTTAAGGAAGATAATTGGTTATTATTAAAAGAAAATGATGAATATAAAAATTATGCTAATATTAATAAATATCAAACAAGTATAAAAACCAATCGAACCATGACTGAAATAGAGAAGGAAAAAACTAAACCCAAAACATCGAGAAAAGAAGCTATAGTATGTGGAATAACTATTACTAACCCTGATAAAGTAATTTTTTCTAATCCTAAAATAACTAAACTAGATATAGCCATGTACTATCATAAAATAGCTAAAAAAATGTTACCATATTTACAAAATAGATTAATAAGTACAGTTAGAGCCCCTGAAGGTATTACCAAAGAAACATTTTTTAAAAAACATTTTGATACTAATCCTTATTTAAAAAAAGTAACTATTCCCAGTAAAGATCATAAAGAAGACTATTATTATATAGCAAATGAAGAAGGTCCAATTTATGAAGTTCAAATGAATAGTTATGAATTTCATATTTGGGGTAGCCAAGTATCAGATTTAAATCATCCCGATTTAATGGTTTTTGATTTAGATCCAGATGTTGGTTTAAGTTTAAAAAAAGTTCGTGAAGGCGTAAAAGATTTACAAAAAATATTAAAGGAATTTAATTTAAAAGCAAGCATCAAAGTAAGTGGAGGAAAAGGCTATCACATTATGGTTCCTATAAAAAATAAAATTTCTTGGGCTAAGTCTAGTAAAATAGCTCAAAATATTGCTGAATTATTAGTCGCGAGATACCCCGACAAATATACAACTAATATTAAAAAAGAAGCTCGTAAAGGTAAAATATTTATAGATTATCTTCGCAATAAAAAAAACGCTACCTTTGTTGCTCCTTATTCCCTAAGACTAAAATCAAAACCTAGTATATCACTTTCTATTTCTTGGGCAGATTTAGATAATATTAAACCAAATGAAATTTTAATCACCAAATATGTTACAATTCACAGTCCAAAAAATTAAATAACACAAAATAGACTAAGCAAAACTTAGTTTATTTTTAATTCTTCTA
>CANQGF010000023.1 GCA_947601485.1 uncultured Bacilli bacterium | reverse complement strand
CTTGTATTTACTTACCAAAATAGTCATTTCTTCTATTTTTGGATTTAACCGATACCTCCATGTCCAGCATCAATTACCACCTTTTTAGTTGCTCTTTCATCCATAGTTTATCACCTATTATAAAGTATGAAATCTAAAATTATTTTGTGAAATTAAAATTAATATATAAAATTTTATAATTAAAACAAACAAAAATTTATTGTATTTTTTCATACATGCACATATTAATATTTACTCTCCAAAATTTCTTAATTTAATGCATCTTATTTTTGCATTTAAAATATTTAATTTTACATATTATATATTCATAATAATTTATTGAAAAAGACTCAGTAAGATACTGAATCTTTTTTGTTTTCAATAACTGCGCTTTTACAAACTTCTAACATTATCCTATTTTAATATTATTCTCTTCACACCAAATTCTAAACACAAAATTATAATAATCTGCGGCATAATCACTACATTCATCATATAAGTTATGTTTTTTTAAACAATCATAAAATTTATCCATATAATTATGATTTCTTAATATATTAAATAATTCTTTTCTAATTTCATTATCAAAAATACCATGGGTAAATTCTGACATAATATTTTTATGATCTATAAACCTATAGCTTGGCAAAGGATATATATTTAAAGATTCTTTAGTAGGCAGTTTTTCATAATCTTCTTCAGTTGGATTTTTAGGCAAATATTCTTTTAAATAATCAAAAGGATTAACTATTTCCATTGTATCAGTTTTAAAAAACAAACATTGATTATCGTGTATATCCATAAGAACATCTGCTATAGTACACTCTATTTTTTCCATATAAATCACATCCTTTTTTTAATCGTATTCATATTCTTCATCTTCCAAATAAACCCTTTTTAAATCTGTAAGTTCTTTTTTTAATTCTTTATCAGTTTCACTACGTATTATATCATTCATTTTTTTGAGCCAGTCATCATATTTATAAACAAAAGAATATAAATTAAATAAATAATTACAAACATCATACTTAGCATATTTGTTACTAAGCTTACTCTCAAAAAATTGAATTGCTTCCTTATATTTCTTAATAAATAAATAATAATGATTAATTCTATTTAGATAAAGACTTTCCCACTTTTCATCTATTATAAAAGTAGTATAAAAATAACTAATTACTTCTTTTAAATTTTCTAAATAATATTTATTTTCATTACTAATTTTTTCAATAATTAAATCGGTATAATATTTAAAGAAGGAATATAAGCTAAAATGAATACTTACTTTATTATCATACTCATCGATTGTTTTAATATTTCTCTTTTGAACTAGTTCTTTTATTAATTGATAGGCTTTATCTAAATTCTCAAGATCCTCTTTATGTTCTTTTAATTTATCCCTTTTAATAAACAAAGGAATATTTTTTTCTTTTAATGCACTATATATTAATTTATCAACGGCAATTCTTTCGGCATCATAAATAGTGTAAAAATCCAATTCGTCTTTATTATTATTTTTCTTAGGATAATTGCTTAAAGATTCATCAATATATTTTTGATAAGGTAATTTTTTTTCAGCATTATTTAAACAACATTTTTTAAATTTTTTACCACTGCCACAAGGACAAGGATCATTTCTTCCCACATCAGAATAATCCACAATATGGTTTTCTAAATCATTTTGAACAAAGTTTTTTAAAGCTTTTTTAAATTTTTCCTTATCTACTACTCTATCATTTTTATTTTTTTTAAAACAATACCACCAACTCATATTATCTTCAACATTATCTATTACATCAAAATTATCTAAATCATTTTCATAATTAAATAAATAATCAATAAATTCAGGATAACCACCTCTAACAAAATAATCAATTGCCTCATTTTCAAACATCATTTGAACATCTGGTATCATTTCTATTAATCGTGTATTGATAATTATTGTTAAAATAGCATCATAAATTTCATCATCATATTCATACAAATCAATTATTTTTCTTAAATAGGCAATTAAATCTTTTTTATTAATTATTTTTTCTTTGTTATAAAAATATGTATATGTTTCTATTACTTTACTTCTAATACTGTAATCAATATCTTTATTTTCAATAATAGCATTTAATCCTTCAAAATTACCATCAAAGACACTAACAATAATAGAGGATAATTTTTCCATTATTCCGTCACCTATGTCATAATATTCCAAGTTCGGAATTGATAATAAATTTAATATTAAAGAAAATGTTTTCTTTTCTTTAAATTCCGCAAGGAAAAATAAAGCATAATCGACAAAAATAGGAAATCCTTCCTCAACATTATAATTTTTAATATTTTTATCTAATTCTGCTAATAAATAACTATTAATTTTGCCTTTATTTTTTCTAATTTCTTTTACTGTTTCATAATTAAATTCATCTGGATTTTCATATAATTTTTTTACTAATTTTTCCATACTTATCTCTTTTTCTATATTTAAATTCATATATTTCTTTTAGATCTTCTAATATTTTATATACCACTGGACAAATTTTACTATTATTAACTACTGTAAGTAAACTATATAGTCTTTCAACTTTATTAGTATAAGGATAATCTTGGCAAGACTTTGGTAAGCATTCTTTTATCCTACAACTATTATCGGCATTTAGAAAAGGACAAGGACGAGCAATATATTCTCCATAATGCTCTTTTAAATACTTATTTCTAATTTCTGTTTTATTCCAATTATAATATTTACATATTTTATCAAATTCATTTTCACTCATAGATATGCCTAAAACTTTGCAACAATTTCGACATTTACTACAATCATAATTTTTAAAATATTTATTATGTAGTACTTTAAACTGCTCATCAAGTTCTTTATCATTGGCATGAGTTTTTAAAAAAATTCTAAATTTGTAATTTTCTTCTTCTTTTTCATTTGCTTTTATTTCTAAATCTTTTAAACTTAACATCTTTTTACCTCACAAAATTTATTACCATATTTCATCATCATATTGTTCATATTCCACTAAAGAATTTATAAATTCGTTCATATTATCCTTTATTTCACAACATAAGAATTGATAATCCTCAAACTTTACGTAGCCTTTTTCACACATGCATTGGTAAAATTTCTTAATACTTGCAGCATTTTCTCTAATTGAAGTTTCACTTGACCATAAGCATTTTCTAATAAACCAATCATCTAAAAACATATATACCATACTTACACCATCTTCCATCTTAGTGACTTCATGATAATTTAAATAATTATTAATATACAAATCAATGTTATCTAAATGTTTTTTAATTGTCTTAGGTACTAAATTTTGCTCATTTAGCCATTTTTCAAATATTTTCAAAAACTTTTCATTTCTTTTATAATTTTTTTTCAAATTCATTTCATATAATTCATAATTTCCCATAATAATCTCCATTTAATCCACTTTCTAAATTTATCTTCATATACCTCTTAATGCATATTTCTTATCTCTTCATTGCATTCACTTAAATCAAAATCATTAATATCATAATTACCCCAACTAGTATCTTGGATTTATTCTTATATTTTGAAGGAAATAAGTATCCTTTTATTAGTTAATTCATTAATAACATCAAAGGAATATCCTTTCCAACATTCTTTGTAGCTTTCTTCTAAACGATTGTCATTGTTCCAAGAGGTTAAATACATAAGTAGCAATGTTAATTCTTCAATATTATTTTCCATATACTTTCACTTTTTAACTATTTATTCTCAAATTTTTCACGACATACTATTTATTTAAAATCATCTCTTTTAATTTATTGATTTGTCTATTTAATAAAATACATAATATTTCTATTCTACTATCACTCATTTTTGTTAGATATTGATACTTATGTAATAAATTATCAAACCATTCCACTATACCATCTAACTTATTTATATCTATTCTTTTTATATTTTTAACTACTTTTATTATTTCATCAAAAGGTTTTACTTCATAAAAGAATCTCCCATTACCAGAAATATGTAATTCTTCTTTATCGTAATATTCAACATTTAAACTTTGTCCATTATCAAATATAGGGGCAACATCAAGCCATTTTAAAGTATTAACATCTCTTATAATACCAAAGTTATTTAAATGTCTATCTTCATTCATAATTATAAAATCTAAAATAAACATATTTTCTATTTTTTCACGAACATTTTTTATCCCATCACCTTCTAACTTTTTAATATATTCTTCATAATCTTCTATACTATTATGTTTTTTCATATCTTTTATAATTTGATGACAAGTAATTAATTCAGTATCTTTAGTTATAAAACAAGGACATTTAGATACTACCATATCTTTATATGTATCTATAGTATATTCCACATGGCTAAATTCCAATCTCTTACATATTTCACTAGCTAATACTTCATTAAATGGCTGTAATGTTTCGTTTTTATAACCACCTTTTAATAAGTATCTAGTTCCATTTTCAATAATCCAGGCTTTTTTTAGCATTCCATCTGTTGTATTATTCGGCGTTTTTAAAGATGCTTCTTTAACTACTTCTTTACTATTAATTGATAAAGATGCTTCCATAAATTCAGCATAATCGAAATCATTATCAAAAAAATTAATATCATCATAAGAAATATTACTATTATAAGGTTTTAACCAATACTGATCTGTTAAAGATAATCCAAAGGCTTTGTCTAAAAGTTCATAAGGTGCCGTAATATTTAATCTATGCAATAATAAATCTAATTTATCACGCCATGAAGGAATACCTCTATTCTTAAACCACTCGCTTAAATTAATTTTAAAAGGTGTACTATTAATATCATTTTCACTATAAAAACTTTTTAAAATATATGGAGCATAATTAATGTTCTTAACTTCATATATGCTGTCAAAAAATTTTGAACCTTCATTATATTCTACAACTAATACTTCTTCATTTTTATTCATAAGTATACATTTCATATAAGCTCCTTTTTTGCACTTTTTATGCAATTATTATATCATACCAACTATATTAGTAAAACATAAACTAAACACACATCATTATTATTTCTATAATATAAATCATTTTTTCTTATTTAAAGATTCAAGTAAAAAAGGCACTTTAAAGGTGCCTTTTTTCAGTATTTATTTCAAATATTCTAGATATATATTATAAGCTTCATTCCATGATTCATAAGCACTATCATTTCTTTTATCTGTAAATAAATTAGTTTCTTGTAAATATGTACCAATATAATTAGATAATTTTAAAGCTCCTTTATAATTTAAATGACTTCCACCATCTCTAGATTCTGTTTTCCAATCAATATTTAATGGATTATCAACATTTAAATCAATATATTCTAGATTATATTTTTGAGCTAATTCTTTAGTACCCAAATATTTACCATAATTCCAACTTTTCATATTTGGTGTACTAATTAAAATTAATTTAACATTATTATCTTTACATAAATCAAATATTTTTTGAAAATATTCTTGATTTTCTTTAGGTATATTAATTTTATTTCTTTCTTTCATATAATCTAATTTTAGTCCAGGTTTAGTTTTAGTAATATATTTAAAACCTTTATAAACATTAATTTTACTATAATACATTGAATCATTTAAGTTAGTAAATAAATATTTTTTCCAATTATTATGATATTGAGTAATAGGAAAATAGGTTTTATATAATTCTTGCCAAACATAAAACCAAGGTTTGTTTTTGGCTTCACGATATAAAACATTACTTTCAAAGAAAATAATTTTAGGATGTTGACTTTTAATAGCGATATTAAAATTTTTATAAGAATCCTCAATTAATTCAGCACTTTTAGCTAAATCAAAAACTGTTATTCCATAGTTGTGCCATATTTCCATCGGAGATATTCCCGAATAAATAAGACTATCTCCAATTATTACTGAATCAATGGTATTTTCTTTTTCTCCTAAAATCTCATAAATTGATGTTTTAATAATTCCATATTTACGAACACTATCATGAGGTAGCAAACAATATGATATTAATGTAACAAGTAAATACAATATTAAAACAAAGATTATACTTTTTAACACATTTTTCATTTTAATCACCTAAAAGTCAGCATATATGGGTTCAACGGGAACATATCCTTCCCCATAAGCTCCAAAAACTATTATACTAAGTATTAAAGCATAATAACATAACCATCTAATAACAAGATGTTTTTTACTTAAATTCTCTCTTATTTCAATCTTTTTCTCTTTTAAAATACTAATTATTAAAATAAAGATTAAAGAAATACCTATGATAATAAAATCTTTGATATCTAGTCCTAGAGTTATTACTGTTTTATTAAATCCCTTAAATGTAAAATTAGTTATAATTTGCTTCATCATTTGTAAGCCACTCGTTAAATTATTTGCTCTAAAGAATAACTCACCAATAAAGACTAATAAACAGGTTTTAATAATTTGAATTAATTTATAGAACCAGTTTTGTCTATTAATTTTTAATAAATGACATACTTTAGCTATAAGAGGTTCAAAAATATTTCCCATTAAAATTAAAAAGAAATGATAATAACCAAAGAATAAATATTGATATCCTGCACCATGCCACAACCCATTTAATGACCAAACTGCAAATAACGCAATCGCTCCCATTAAAAGAGATGATACTCGCATACCAAATATTTCTTTCACTTTACTAGTTATTTTTTTAACTCCCCTCGATAAAGAAACAGGATAAAAAATATAATCTTTAAACCATAAACCTAATGAAATATGCCATCTACTCCAAAATTCAGAAATATTTTTAGAAAAGAAAGGCTCACGAAAATTTTCTGGAATTTTAATACCAAAAATTTCTGCACTACCAATAACAATATCCATTGTTCCGGAAAATTCCATATAAAGTAAAATAGTATAGAAAATAGCACCTAAAAAGACAATAGGACCAGAAAAATTATTATAATCATTAAAAATTATTTTAACAAAAATATTTAAACGATCTGCAATAACCATTTTTTTAAATATGCCATATAAAATTCTTTGGTAACCAAAGCAAAAACTTTTATATGTTACTTTATTTCCTTCATATAAAGTATCCTTTACTTCATTATATCTTGTAATTGGTCCTTCTACTAAAGTAGGAAAGAAAGTTAAATAAAGTAATAATTTCAAAAAATTATTTTCACATTCATATTTACCATGATATATATCAACAATATAAGATATGGCACTTAAAGTATAGAAAGATATTCCAATCGGTGCTAAATGTTTAATAATTTTAAAACCATTACTAACATTAAATATTTTTATTAAACTATTTAAAACTCCGGTAAAAAAGCCTAAATATTTAAAGTAAAATAGAAAAGCCACATTAAATAAAACAGTTATTATTAGAATTAATTTCTTCTTTTTTATATAAGTAGCTTTAACTTTACTTTTAGTTAAAACATCTAAATCTTTAATAGCTTCTTTTTTTTCATTTTCTATTTTTGTTATTTTTTTAGCAGCTAAAAAAATTGATAAAGCACTTATAATGATAAAGACAATTAACCACCTACTATATAGAAAGAAAAAAACTAAACTAGCAATAAGTAAAATTAAAGGTTTAATTTTTTTAGGTAATAGACTATAAACAATTATAACTATAGGTAAGAATGCTAGAAAATAAACAACATCAAAATAAGACATTATTCTTCCTCTTGAAGTCTTAAAATTAAATCCCAAATCTTTTTAGCGGAATTAAAATTAGCTGGAATAATTTCTACAGTAGGTATAACCACTCCAAAATTATCTTCAATTTCACTAATTAAAGATAAAATAGTTAAAGAATCTAAATATCTACCATCAACTAAATCTTCACAATTTGCATAATCAACATCTGGATTTAATTCCTCTAATATATTTATTAATTTTTCCATTATTATCACTACTCCTCTATTTTTGGAAAATTTAAATTACTTGTTTTAAATGTATCTCTTACTAAATAACAATGATTATTTTTATATAAAATAACTTTCGGTAAAGGATGACTTAAAAATAATGACATTCCTTCAGTTATAGAATAAGCTCCCACATTTTTAAAAACAAAAACATCACCAATATTTAATTTTTTTAATAAAACATTTTTAACTAAAATATCATTGATTGTACAAAGAGAGCCACATAAATTATAAACTAATTCATCTTTTTCTTCACTATTAATATATAAATCATAATAAGGTATTTTCATTGCCATCATTTGACCATAATACACTAAATGATTTATACCCCCATCTAATATAGCAAAATTTCCATTTTGATTAGTTTTAAAATCAACAACTTTAGTTAAATAATAACCACATGAAGATGCAATACTACGACCAATTTCTAAACTAACTTTTTTATTTAAAGTTTTAAGTAATTCATTTAATTTATCTAAAAAAGCATCTTCATCAAAATTACTATCTTGAAAATAATAAACTGGAAGCCCAGGACCAAATTCCACTTCTTCTATTTTAAAATGCAAATCCTGTTCAATTTCTGCAATAAAATTATTTAAATCAATGATCTCTTTTTCTAATCTTTCTATATTATGTTTTTGAGTTCCCGAAAAATATTCTAAGCCATCTATAATAAGATAATTAGTATCTAAATTACTTATTATTTCTTTTATTTCTTCTTTAGTTATTCCAAACTGATTACCTGATGTTAATCTTAAAAGAAGATGTACTGTTTTTTTATTTTCTATAGCTAACTTTTTAAGCAAATTAAATTGATTTAAAGACTCCACTGTATATCTTAAAATATTTCTATTTTTAATCATATTAGATATAACATCTTCTTCTTTATAAACACCAGATATAACCATCATTTCATCTTTAATATTTAAAGAATCACATATCTCATATTCACCAGAAGAACATATTTCAAATCTTGAAACACAGTTTTCTAATTCTTTAATAATAAAAGTATTAGCTTTAACAGCATAAACTAAAGGAAATGATAGTTTACTTTTTAAATATTCTACTCTTTTCAAAAGTTTAGCTATATCAAAAACATAAGTAGGAGTACCATATTTATTAATTATATTTTCTATCATTCTAATACTCCTTTCAACTTTTGCCTATCAATTTTACCATTTTTAGTTAAAGGCATTTCTGAAACTTGAACTATTTTAGTTGGCATCATAAAGGTTGGCAATACTTCTTTTAAATTATGATGTAAATCGGCTTTATTAATATCACCAATATAAAAAGCATATAATTTAGCCTTTTCTTCATCAAAAAGACAACAACAACGACTTACACCTTTAACATCCATAATTGCTTTTTCTATTTCTTCAAGTTCAATACGATGCCCTAAATATTTAATTTGATAATCTACTCTTCCCATGAAAATATAATCATTATCTTCATTTATATAAGCTAAATCACCAGTTCTATAAATATTTTCTAAATAATTTTGATTAAGCGGATTTTGCATAAAATGTTTACTAGTTTGTTCTTCATTATGGAAGTATCCCAACCCAAGTGAGGTACCTACTACACATATTTCGCCTGTTTTATTTGGCTCATTAATTATATGGTTTTCGTTATCTAACAAAAAGACTCTTTCATTAGGAAAAGGTTTTCCAATCGGAATTTTATTTTCATAAGTTTTTTTATTATCAATTATATGATAAAGACAATTACAAGTTATTTCCGTTGGGCCATAAAGATTAACATACATAACATTAGGTAAATGTTCAAGCCATATATTTAAATGTTTTAAAGGCATAACTTCCCCACTAAATAAAATTTTATTGATAGTTGTGGGAACTCGATAATCAAGACCATGGAAAGTAGTAATTAAACATAAAGCCGATACTGCCCAAGTTAAAGTAGTAACATTATTATCACAAAGATAGTCTATAAGAATGGCGGGATTGGTAAAATATTTTTTGGGAACTATTAATAATGTTGCACCCATTTTTAAAGAAGAATAAATATCTTTAACTGAAACATCAAAGTCAAAAGGGGCTTGATTAGCTATAATATCATTTTCTTTAAAATTAAATAATTTGGTAAACTGATTAATAAAATCAATTACCGAACGATGAGAAATAACTACCCCTTTAGGTATTCCCGTTGAACCTGATGTAAAATTAACATACAAAGGATCTGTATCAATATGCATATCATAACTTTTTTGTAATATATCTTCATTTATATCATAATTTAATAATTCATCAATCTTTTTTATTGTTAGATCTTTAAAATAATTATTAGCTAATTCATAATATTCATTATTAGTAATTACTAATTTAGCTTTAAGAGTTTCTTTAATATTATTAATTCTTGAAAAAGGCAGTTCAGGATTAATCAAAGAATAAAAACAACCACCATAAACAACCCCTAAAAAAGAGATAAGGGCATCAATTCCTTTGTCCATAAAAACAATTACTGGCTCATTAAATGAAATACTGCCAATATAACTACCAATTTTTTTACTACAAAGAGATAATTCTTTATAAGTTATCTTTTTATCTTCTTCAATAATAGCTATTTTATCTTGGTTTTTTGTTAATGATGATTCTAAATAATCTACTACATTATACATAACTGCCTCCAAAAAACTATAACAAACATATTATAGCACCCTAACTTTAAATAATCTATATAATTTAGTTTGCTTTTTGTATCTTATTGGTTGCTAAATTACTAATCTATTTTTTATTCTTGAAATGTTTAAAAATGAAATAACCTGATGCACCCACGACACCTAAAGTTAAAAAATCAGAAAAAATATTAGAGTCATCCTCTGAAACTGTCGATTTATTATTTTCCGTAGGTGACTCTTCTTTGATATCTTCATTTACTTCTTCTTCTACTTCATCTTTTATTTCATCTCTTTGAACTATTATTTTATAATCTTGTTCTTCACCATTTTCGGCAGTTACTTTAAGAGTTACTTCATTATAACCGACTTGTAAATTTTCATTCCCAATAATACTTACCGATGCATTATTATCTTCCAATTCATATTCTATTTTTAATTTAGTAATATCATTAGCTATATTTATTACTTCACTTTTAAAGTCATTAAAAACTACTTCTTTTCCTTCAACAATTATTTTTATATTTTTATTATCACTTAATATTTTCTCCCTAATTATATTTAATTCATAATTTTTAACTTTGCCATCTTCCGCTGTAACCTTTATATTAATATTATTATCTCCAATATTTAAATTAGGGTTTTTAGAATAGTCTAAAGATGCTTTACTATCATTTGCTATAACTAAAATTTTAACACTTTCTTTAGTAGTTGAATAAGTCATCTTATCAGAAATTTCAATTTTATCATTATCTATAGTAATACTTTTTATTGATGTATCACTACTTTTAACTTTTTCTGGGGTAGCAGGTTTTTTATTAGATGAATTGTTAGATGAAGAATTACTAGAACTATTTGAACATCCACCATGTTTTGAACAACATCCACGATGGCAATCACTACAACTTTTACTAATCGTCCCATCATTACAAATAATATTTTCTTTAACATTTAGAGGACTAATTAAGATTACTAAACATAATATGACTATTATTTTTTTCATTTTATCACTACACTTCCAAAATATATTTTTAATTAGATTTTTCAAATTTGATTATTATATCATCATTTTCTAAATCAGGTAAGTTATCAATATGACCTATTTTAGTATATTTATAATTAGTAGTAAATGATTTATAGAAAACAACTAAACAATCACTTCCATATAACATAATATCACCCTTATTTATTTGTTTAGGATTTTCTATATTAGTTGGTAATGAAATATCCATATAAATATACTTTTCATTACCATTTAATTCATGCATATTAAATTCTTTAGGTAAGATATTCATAAAAGCTTTGGCAGTTTCATTATCTTCCATTTTAACATTATATTTTATATTATTTATAATTACCTTAATATTTTCCATTTGTTTTTCCTCGTTTTGTTTAATACCTTTTTTGGCTATTTTAAAGAATATTAAAAATACTCCCAATAACAAAATAATTAATATTACAATTATTATCTTTTTATTCATGCTAATTTCTAGCTGCTCCATCAACTTGCAAAATGATTCCGGTAATATAACTAGCCATGTCACTTGCTAAAAAGAGAAAAGCATTTGCTATATCTTTAGCTTCCCCAATTCTACCTAAAGGAATACTAGCTACTAAAGGCTTAATCATTTCACTTGGTAAAGATGCTACCATATCGGTATTGATTATTCCAGGGGCAACCGCATTTACTCTTATATTAAAAGGTGCAAGTTCACGCGCTAAAGATTTAGTAATTCCATTAACAGCAAATTTTGAAGCCGGATATCCAACTCCACTTGGTTGACCATAAATACTTACCATAGAGCTAGTATTTAAAATAACACCCTTCTTTTTTTCTTTCATAAAAGGCACTACGGCTTTTGACATATTAAAGATAGCTTTAACATTTAAATTCATAATTTTTTCAAAATCTTCACTAGTAGTATCTTCAATTTTTTGATTAGCGGACATACCCGCATTATTAATTAAAATATCAATGTGTCCAAATTTAGTAATTATATCTTTGATAGTCTTTTCTACTTCTTCATAATTATTTAAATCAGGATAATATCCTTCTACTTGATACCCACTTTGATTAATTAATGAAATGGCTTTATCTATACTTTCTTTTTTAGAACCAAAAAGAATAACTTTTGCATTATGTTCTAAAAAAACTTTAACTGTTTCTAACCCTATACCTCTAGTTCCTCCAGTAATTACTACCACATTATCTTTAAAATCTAGCATTTTAATCCTCCTAAATATCCACAAATTTAAATTACGTATCTATATTATAATATTTTTTTAGTATTTTGCCAAAAAAAAATGACCTTTTCAAGTCATTTTCTCATTTTTTAATTAAACTTTGTTTTTTTAAGATAAACTAAACCTGCACCACTAATGGCAATAAGACCAACATATAAGAAGACATTAATATCAGATGTATTAGGATTTCCCTCAGTAGGTTTTGGTGGTAATGTTGTATAAATATCTACACCATAACTAGCTTTAATATTACAAGCCCATAAATATCTAACATCACTCGCTTTAGAGGCATCACTAACATCTAATTCAACAAAACCAGTTGTACCTATTTCTTTACCATAATTTAAAACTGTAAAACGTACTTTAATTTTATTATCTTCTTTTTTAAATTCCCATCTATAAGTATAGACATCGTCTGTATCAATCGTTGCGATTGGATTTTTACTAGCCCAGCCTGCAGTTATAACAAATTTGTCACCACTTTTTTGTGTCATTACAACTGCTTCGGTTAAATATTCTGGATCTTTATTATCTTCTTTTTTATTTAAGGCAATCGATAATTCAAATAATTCTTCATTTGAATAATTACCAGAATCTAATCCAACATATACTTCTTCTGTTATTCCATCACTTAATTTAGCTTTACTTGCTTTATTAAACGGTCCAACTTTCATACCGTCACTTTCTTCTTTTTCACCTTTAAGATTGGTTATATTAGAAGATACTTTAGTTTTAGAGCCATAATTAGTTCCAGCTTGCCAATCATCATAATTCCATTTTGTTAAAGCTTTAACTGGCAAAATAGTGACCAAAAATAAAGCCAGCGAAAACAAACCTAAACTTAAAAATTTTTTCATAACTACTCACTACATCATTATTTTAAAAAATAATGACACTCCTTTCTTACTTACAATAAAATATATGTGAAACAAAATTTAATATACTAATTATTTATATTTTTTTACTTTTTATTAATTTAGCTTGAATAACTAATCTTTTACCAGATTTACCATAACAAGTTGATAAAGTAAGAAATTTATCATTAACATTAACTTCCGTATCTATTAAAGCCGTATTTCTTTTCTTCATCGTATCAATCCATTTTTGTTTTTCTTCATTATTATTAAAATTAATAGTCAAATAATAATTCTCTTCTTTAATGGTATAAATAGAAAATATTTGAAAAAGCATACTTTCTTTAGGAGTCGATAAAAAAATTACATAATTATCTTTCTTTTCCTGCCAATCAGCTGACAAAGAATTTTCTAATGAGCCAAACATTGTACCATCAACTCTTCGGTGTCCATAAATAATGGTATTATCATCTAAATTATCAGGATTATTACGATAATCCATAAAAATCCAGCCAGCTTTATTGGAAGATTTATCAAATGAATGCTTTAAATAATATTTATTATCACTTGCTTGAACAACAGGATAATTAACTAAAGTATTTTTAACTCTAATAAATGCAACTGTTTCATTATTAGTGGCAAGTAAACTTTTAAAGTCAGCTTCAATAAAAGGAAAAGATACATAATAATAGTAACTACTGTTTCTATTAGATGGAGGATTAATTAATATACCATCTGTATTTGTACTAGATAAATTAATATTCTTTTCTATTTTTCTATTTATTAGCCAAGTTCTAAAATTATCAATACCCCATTTTATTAATGTAAAAGAAGAAAATGCAATAATACTAACTAAAACTATTTCTATAATTATTATATATTTTTTTCTATGATGAGAATTTTCTTTTATATTAAAATATTCTTCAACAGTAAAATATTTTTTCACTTATTATCACCCAAAAAATTCATAACTAAAATATTATTATGAAAAAAAGAAGCAATTTATGATTTTTATCTTGCTTCTTTTAAATTATTTTTAAGCTGTAACATTTTTATTTTTAAAATTATCATACCATTCATTAAACTTATCTTTAATATCACTAAATAACGTACTACTAAAATCTTTAATAAAATCTATGGCATTACTTGTATATTTTACAAATTCATCTTTAGCATCAATGATATCTTGATAATACTTATCACCTAATTTTTCTTTAGCAAAATCTTTAACGTTTTTAGCCCCATTTTTAATAAGTTCACTTGCTTTTTTCAAAGCATTACTAGCTGTTATTGATATTGATTCTTTATATTTTGGAAAATGTTTTTCTATTTTTTGATCTATATTATTAATTAAATCCAAAACTTTAGCTTTACCATTTTCTGTTAATTCATCAAAAGTAATTCCTTTAATTTCACCATCATAAAAGACAAAATCTACTAAAGTTATAAAAATACCTGAGACTTTATCTTTAATATCTCCTTTATCATCTTGAGCAGATTTTTCCAATAATTTATCTACATTTTGATCAACATTTTCGATGGCGTTAATTACCTCAATATCTCTAAATGTATAAACTATAACTTCATCATCGGTAGTATTTTCTTTATTATCAGTATTATTACTAGAGTTATTATCATTATTATTTATAACATCACTAGAGTTATTAGTATCTTTATTAGAATTATTATCTTGATTTGTATTAGAATTTGTAACATTATCGTTACTAGATTCATTATTTGGTTTATCATCTAATACATCATTACTATTACTTGCATTAGAACTATTATTTATAAATTCATCATTAATATAAATATTATCTTTGCTACTATCTTTAAAAACTTCAATTTTATCATCACAACCACTTAAGAATAGGACAATAGTTATTATTAAAATAATTTTTTTCATACCACACCACATAATATATCTTATCATAATTAACTTAAAATGTCATTTAATCTCGATCATTAAAAATTAATAATAATCTAGCTATTTCTAAAATCGAAGTTAAAACGGAAGCAACATAAGTCATCGCTGCTGCAAGTAAAACTTTCCTAACTCCTTCATCTTCCCCTTCACCAATTAATTCTAATTTTTTTAATTCTTGTTTAGCTCTTTTGCTAGCATCAAATTCAACAGGCAAAGTAACAATTTGAAAAAGTAAACCAATACTAATTAAACCAATACCAAGTAAAAACAAATTAAAATATTCAGCAAAAATACCAATTACGATAACTATCCAAGCAAAACTTGAAGTAAAATTAACAATAGGTACTAGAAAACTTCTAATTCTCATAAAAGTATAACCTTCTTTATCTTGAATAGCATGTCCACATTCATGAGCAGCAACAGAAGAGGCCGCTAGTGTTTCACCATGAAAAATATCTTTTGATAATTTAATAACTTTACGAGTTGGATCATAATGATCAGTTAAATTACCAGAAGTTTCTACTACATAAATATCTCCAAGGCCATAGGCTTCCAAGATTTTTTTAGCTACTTCAAACCCTGATAAACCTTTACTATTTTTAACTTTTTTATATTTGTTATAGGTAGTATTTATGCCAAGTTGAGCCATTAAAGGAATAACAATTATTAATATATAAAATATTATATTTAACATACTAGTATTCATATTTACCTCACTTCAAAGATAGTTCCTTCACGAGTATCTTTTAATATTATACCCATATCTTCTAATTCTTTTCTTATTGCATCTGCTAGTTTATAATCTTTATTTTGTTTTGCTAAATTTCTTTCTTCAATTTTATTTTGAATAAATTCTTCATCTAAAGTATGGTTTTTTTCTTCTTTTTTAGTTAAATCTAAACTTAAAACTTCGTCAAAAGACTTTATTAAATCATATTTAGTTTTATCATTAACATCTAATTTTAAAACATCATATATTATACTTATAGCGTTTGCGGTATTTAAATCATCACTTAAAGTGTTTTTAAATTTTTCATTATATTCCTTAAATACTTCTTCATTAACACTACCATCAATATTTAAACTTAAAACTTTACTTTTTAATTTTTTATAAGCATTTTCCGCACCATCTAGGGCATCATAAGAAAATGTTAATTGTTTACGATAATGACTTTGTAAACACATAAACCTGTAACTTAAAGGATTATAACCTTTATCTATTAAAGTACTAACAGTTAAAGTATCACCCTTACTTTTACTCATTTTTCCGGATGCATCATTTAAATGTTCACCATGTACCCAATAATTACACCATTTATGCCCTAAATAACTTTCTGATTGAGCAATTTCATTAGTGTGATGAGGAAAAATATTATCTACTCCTCCACAATGGATATCTAAATATTCCCCTAAATATTTCATACTTATGCCAGAACATTCAATATGCCAACCTGGATAACCAACACCAAAAGGACTATCCCATTTTAATTCTTGACTATCAAATTTACTTTTGGTAAACCATAAAACAAAGTCAGCTTTATTTTTTTTATTTTCATCAACTTCAACAGTATCTCTTACGCCCCCGATTAAATCATCTTCAGCTTGATTAGTAAGACAGTAATAATTTTTTAATTTAGAAGTATCAAAATAAATATTACCTCCCGCTTTATAAGCATAACCTTCATCTAATAATTTAGAAATAATTTTAATATATTCATCGATATTTTCTGTTGCGGGACTAATTATTTCTGGTTTCTTAATATTTAAATAATCTAAATCTTTAAAGAAAGCATCAGTATAAAATTTAGCAATTTCCAGTACTGTTTTATGTTCACTTTTAGCACTTTTAACCATCTTGTCATCGCCAGTATCGGCATCACTTGATAAATGACCTACATCTGTTATATTCATACATCTTTTAACATTATATCCTAAATAATTTAGACTTTTTTCTAATATATCTTCCATTATATAAGTTCTTAAATTACCAATATGCGCATAATGATAAACGGTTGGGCCACATGTATACATCGTTACAACATCATTATGCCAAGGTTTAAATTCCTCAATTTTTTTAGTTAATGTATTATATAACTCCATATTATCCTCTTTTCTATTTTAATCTATCTAAAACTTTCTCTCTACCTATTAAATAAATTTCATCAGGAAGTTCTGGACCATGTTCTACACCACTAATTTTAATTCTTATTGGCATATATAATAGTTTTCCTTTAACTCCTGTTTTTTCTTTAACTATATTAATAACTTCCGCAATAGACTCTGTATCCCAACTTTTTAATTGTTCCAATTCATCATGATATGCTTTAATAACTACTGGAATACTTTCATCACTTGCTAAAAATTCTTCATTTTCTTTACTAATACTAATATCATTTTCAAAGAATATTTTAACAAGTTCATCAATTTGTTTACCATAAGATAAATGATCTCTATAAATAAGTAATAATTTATTTACCCATTCTTCACTTTTATCACTAACATCATATGTTAAAAATGGTTTAATAAACTTCAAATATTCTTCATCATTTAACTCTTTAATATATTTTTGATTAAACCATTCTAGTTTTTTAATATCATAAGTTGATGATGATTTACCAATTCTTTTCGGATCAAAGGCTTTAATTAATTCATCCATTGTAAATACTTCTTTATTTTCATTAGGACTCCAGCCAAGTAAAACTAAATAGTTTACTATTGCACTAGGTAAAAATCCTTCATTGTATAAATCCATGAATGATGCATCACCATTACGTTTAGATAATTTATTACCATCACTTCCTAAAACCATTGGTACATGAACATAAGTAGGTTTCTCCCAACCAAATGCTTCATATAATAAATTATATTTAGCACTTTGATCTAAATATTCTTTTCCTCTTATAACATGACTAATTTCCATTAAATGATCATCAATAACATTAGCAAAATTATATGTTGGATAACCATCACTTTTAAGTAATATTTGATCATCTAATACGCTATTATCAATTTTGATTTTACCATAAACTACATCTTCAACAATAGTTTCTCCTACTTTAGGCATTTTTTGTCTTATTACATAAGGTACACCATTTTTTAAATTTTCTTCTATTTTTTCTTTACTTAATTTAGAACATCTTCCATCATATAAAAATGGTTTATGTCTTAAATTAGCTTTTTCTCTCATTTCTTCAAGTTCATTTTCACTGCAGAAACAATAATAAGCATGACCCATTTCTACTAACTCTAAAGCATACTTTTTATATATATCTAATCTTTCACTTTGAATATAAGGTCCATACTTTCCTTCATTATTAGGTCCTTCATCTATATTTATATGACATAATTTTAAAGTATCATAAATAAAATCGATTGCCCCATCAACTTTTCTAGTTTGATCAGTATCCTCTATTCTAAGTAGAAAATCACCATTATCGTGTTTAGCAACTAAATATTCAAAAATAGCTGTTCTTAAATTCCCTATATGCATAAAGCCAGTTGGACTTGGTGCAAATCTTGTTCTTGTTTTCATAATCCACTTCCTTATCAATTATTTTACCATAATTACTACTATTTTTATATATTTTTTATTTGAAATTTTGTTGAAAAGTTATTAGTTTTCAACAAAAAGAAAAGGCCTTAAGGCCTAATTAATTTCATTATAAAAATATGTTTTACTTTTGAGAAGAAGATTTTTGTATTTTTTCTACTTCTTCTACAGTTAAGTTAGCAACTTGAGCAATTATTTCTGTTGGTACTTTTTTAGTGTTTAGTAAATTTTTGACCATTGAAAGTTTTTCTTCAAGAGTGCCTTTATCATAACCAGTTTTAATACCATTATCATAACCAACTTTAACGCCATCATTATATCCATCTTCTTTGGCATATTTTAATCCATTATGATAAACTATTTCAGCATCTCTTTCTCTTTCCATCTGATCTATGATCTTTTCATCTTCATT
>CANQGF010000022.1 GCA_947601485.1 uncultured Bacilli bacterium | reverse complement strand
ATTGACTTCTTCATTATTATTAGGCTTAATTATTACAAATAATGTAAGCCCTATTAACAACAAAAGTGTTAAATACACATACTTTTTCTTCATTTTTGCTCTCCTCAAATATACGTTTAGCGTATATCATAAACAAATTATATACGTAAAACGCATAAATGTCAATATGCGTAATTCGTATAAAATAAAATTATTTTAAAGGAGCGTAAAATGAATATTAATAGATTAAAAGAAATAAGAGAAGATAAAGATTATTCACAATTAAAAATTGCTAATTTATTAAAAGTTACTCAACCTCAATATAGTAGATACGAATTAGGAGTTAATATAATACCGATTGAAAAATTAAATATTTTAGCGGATTTTTATAATACGAGCATTGATTATTTGTTATATAGAACCGATGAAAGAAAGCCTTACCCACCATCAATTATGTTTAAATAAATTAAAAACAGATGAAATTTTTTAAATCATCTGTTTTTAATTTAAATATTTTCAAGTTCAACGGATACCACTTTGGATACACCAGCATTTTGCATAGTAATTCCATATAAAACATCAGCATATTCCATCATTCTCTTTTTATGGGTTATTAAAATATATTGACTATCCATTTTCTTTTTATTTAAATATTCACCAAATAAATCAACATTAGTTTCATCTAAAGCAGCTTCTACTTCATCAAAGACAATAAAAGGAATTGGTGAAACATTCAAAATAGCAAAAAGCAAACATATAGCGGTTAAACTTTTCTCTCCCCCTGATAAACTTTGTGTAGTTGGAAGCTTTTTTCCAGGAGGAACAGCTTTAATCTCTACTCCCGTATTTAAATAATCATCAGGCATTGTAAGCTCTAAAGATCCACTTCCTCCTTGAAACATTATTTTAAATACTTTACTAAATTCATTAGCTACTTTATTAAAAGTATTCTTAAATTTATCAATCATAATATTATCCATATCACTAATAATATCTAAAAGAGATGTTACTGATACTTCTAAATCATTAGCTTGACTTACTAAAAATTCATATCTTGTATTAACTCGATTAAATTCTTCAATACTACCCGTATTAACTTCTCCTAAAGATTTAATATCACTTTTTAGTTTAGCTACTCTTCCTCTTGCAACATCTATATCCATATCTAATTCGAAATTACTTTTAGCATATTCATAAGACATACTATAGTCTTCATTTAAAGAAAGGAGTAAATTATCAAGTTTAACATTTAACTTACCTACATTAACACTTACTGTATTTAATTCGGCTTGAATACTACGATTAATGGAACTTGCTTTACTACTTGCTAATTCTAAATCATTTAATTTATTATTTAAGTCATTCTTTTCATCTTTTAAATGATTCATTTTTTGTTCCATTTTTTCTTTTTCAATAGTTAAAGTATTCCATTTATCCATAATACTTTCAAGTTCTTTATCTAAAGTATTATTTTCTATATTATTTAGACCATTTAAATCATTTTTAATATTTTTTAATTTATTTTCTAAATTATCTAAATAAGTTAGTTTACTAGATTTTAAAGTATTCATTTCAATTAAATTATTTTTTTCATTATTTATCTTATCTTCTAAAATAGTTACATCACTATTAAGATTTTTTAAATCTTCTTTTAAACTATCTAATTTATTATTAATATTTAATAATTTAGTATTACTTTCTTCTAATTCTAATCTAGTATTAATACTAGAATTTGTCTTACCTTTACCACCACTTATAGACCCTCCAGCATAGATAATACTACCATCCAAAGTTACAACCCGATATTTATAATCGAGAATTTTAGCTATTAAATTCATATTATCAATATTTTTTACAACGATAACATTACCTAATTGATTTTCAATAATGCTTTGATATTTTTTATCATAAGTAACTAAATCAGAAAGAATACCAACATAGCCAAAAACATTTTTAATTCTTTCAATTATATTACTATCTATATATCTCGATTTAATAATATTAAGAGGTAAAAAAGTAGCTCTTCCAATATTTTTTTCTTTTAAATAATTAATCGCATCTTTAGCACATTCTTCATCATCAACGACTAAAAAGGAAGAACTAGCCCCTAAAACAGTTTCTAAAGCGACAATATAATCATTTGTTGTACTAATTAAATTACCAATCGTATTATGAATCCCACGAAGACGATCATTATTTAAAATATTTTTAACACTTAAAGGATATTTATCATTATTACTAATACTATTTTCTAAAATACTAATTTTATTTTCTAAAATTATTTTATCTTTTTCATTACTTTCAATTTCTTTTGTACAAGAATCTTTTTTAACTAACAAAGTTTTATATTCTTGAATTTCTTCTTCATTTTCTTCTGTTTTACGTTTTATGGAAGCATTTAATAAGTCAATTTCATTATTTAAAACTTCAATTTCTTTAATTAAATTTAATTCTTCTTCTTTTAAATTAATTAAATTATTTTTAATAGCATCAGCACTATATTCATATTTTTTTCTTTCAATATTAATTCTTTTTTCACTATCTAAATGTGATATTTCTTCCGTAATTTTAATAAGACTACTATTAAGTTTACTTATTTCATCATCTAATTTATAAATATCTAATTTTAATTTTTCGATTTCTTCCGTGTTCAAATTAACATTACTTTGAGCTAATTTTTCATTAAGTTCATCTTCTTTTTGCTTCATTTTAACATATTCATTATTTAAATTAGTTATATCTTCAGTTATTAAAGCAATTTCTATATTTTTAAGTTCATTTTTATAATCTAAATATTTAGTAGCTACTAAAGCTTGTTTTCTTAAAGGTTCAACTTGATTTTTTAATTCATCAATTACTAAATTAATACTAGCTAAATTTTCTTTAGTTTTATCTAATTTTTTTAAAGATTCTTCTTTTCTTTTTTTATATTTTAAAACACCCGCTGCTGATTCAATAACACTTCTTCGTTCAATAGGTTTAGAATTAACAATATCAGTAATAGTGCCTTGCGAAATAATACTAAAAGAGTCATAACCATTAGTATCAATAAACAGATCATTAATATCTTTAAGGCGAACTTTACTATTATTAATAAAATATTCATTTTCACCAGAGGCATAAACACTTCTTTTAATTTCAACTTCACTAAAATCCTCTTTTAAATAATGATCAGTATTATCAAATGTTAAAGTTACTGATGCTTTATTTAAAGGAGCAAGTGTTTCACTACCAGCAAAAATGACGTCACTCATTTGGCTTCCTCCCCGAAGTTGTTTTACTGATTGTTCTCCTAAAACCCAACGGATAGCATCAACTATATTACTTTTACCACTGCCATTTGGTCCCACTATTGCGGTAATTCCTTGATTAAGTTCAAATATTGTTTTATCAGCAAAGGATTTAAATCCCTCTAATCTTATTCTTTTTAAATACATACTTCCACCTAAAATCTATTTAGCTGATTTTTTATAAGCATCAAAGGCTGCATTTTGTTCAGCTTCTTTTTTACTACGCCCAATCCCCTTACCATAAATAATACCATTAATTTTAACGGCAACTTCAAAAGTTTTATCATTTGATTTACCATATTCTTTAATTAAAATATACTCTAAACTTTTCTTATCTGTTTGAACATATTCTTGTAACATCGTTTTATAATCACCAAAGAAAACAAAATCTTTTTCAATATAAGGAACTATTATTTTATAAATATAATCTTTAGCTTTATCTAAACCAAAAGACAAATAAATAACTCCTAAAACGCTTTCAAAAACATCGGCAATTATCGTATCATTAACATTATTTTCTTGGCCATGACCAACTTTAATGTAATGATTTAAACCAATATCTTTAGCATAATGAGCAAGTGCTTTTTCACAGACAAAACTAGCCCTTTTTTTAGTCATTATACCTTCTTTATATTGAGTATTTTTATAAAAATATTCACTAGTTATAAGTTCTAGGACAGCATCACCCAAAAATTCTAATCTTTCATAATTGGGAGATTCTCGATGTTCATTGGTATAACTACTATGCGTAAGAGCTTCATTTAATAAATCCTCATTAATACCTTCTAAATTATATTTTTTGATAAATTCCATATTATCACCATACCTAAAATTATATCATGGTTAAGTTAAGAAGTAAATTTTTTATATTCTTTCCGGATTAATATCAATCTCTAAATTTACTTTATTATCATTAACATATATTTCATCTAAAGCTTTTAAAGCAGGCATTAATTTATCATCAAAACGATATTTAACTACTGCTTGAAAACGATATAAATTATTAAATTTAAATAAATTAGCGGTCGTTGGCCCTAAAATAATTGATTCCTTACTAATATTTTCTTTAAGAAACTGAACTACTTTTGTCGCATTTTCCAAAGCTAAATTATAATCAGCTGAAACTACTTTTAAACTAACTAAATAATAATAAGGAGGATATTTAAGCATTCTTCTATTATTCATTTCATAATTATAAAATTTTGTAAAGTCATTTTCTTTAACACAATTTAAAACATAATTATCTGGATTATAGGTTTGAATAATAACATTGCCCTTAAAATTTGCTCTACCTGCTCTGCCACTAGCTTGATATAAAAGAGCAAATGTTTTTTCATTACTTCTAAAATCGGGAATATTTAAAGATGTATCAGCATTTATTACACCCACTAAAGTAACTAATGGAAAATCAAGACCTTTACTAATCATTTGCGTACCAATTAAAATATCTGCTTCATGATTTTTAAATTTTTGAATTAGCTTTTCATGGGAACCTTTAGTACTTGTTGTATCTTGATCCATTCGGATAATTCTAGCTTTCGGCATAATCTTTTTTAATTCATTTTCAACTTTCTCCGTACCTAATCCTAAATAATTTAAAGCATCTTCCCCACAATTAGGACAAATGGAGGCATTTTTAATTGTATAACCACAGTAATGACATCTTAAATTATTACTAGATTTATGATAAGTAAGAGTGATATCACAATTAGGACATTTATAAGTAAAACCACATTTGGAACAGCTAATAATAGTTGAATAACCTCTTCTATTAAGTAAGATAATTGTTTGTAGTTCTTTATTTAAATTCTCTTGTATTTTTTGCAGTAAGATTTCACTAAAAATAAAGTTTTTCTTTTTTAATTCATCAGTCATATTAACAATAGTGACATTAGGAAGAGTACCTTCACCTGCTCTTTTAGTAAGATGAAGATATTTATATACCCCTTTAATTGCTCTAGCTCTTGTTTCTAAAGTTGGTGTAGCACTTCCTAAAATAACCGGACAATGATGATATTTTCCTCTTTCAATAGCTATATCTTTAGCATTATATCTAGGGGTATTTTCTTGTTTATAAGTATCACTATGTTCTTCATCAATAATAATAACGCCAATATTTTTTAAAGGTGTAAAAATAGCAGAACGGGTTCCGACAACAATTTTAGCATCTCCCCTTAATATTTTTAAATATTCATCATATTTCTCACCATTAGATAAAGCACTATGAAAAATAGCTACTTTTGAACCAAACCAATCATAAAAACGATTTACTATTTGCATCGTTAAAGTAATTTCTGGCACTAACATAATTGCTGTTTGACCATTTTTAATAACATTATCAATAACATTAAGATAAACTTCTGTTTTACCAGAACCAGTAACACCTTCTAATAAAAAAACTGCATGTTCTTTAGTATTTATGATACTATTATAAGAAAATTCTTGTTCTTCATTTAAAGTATTTTTAATTAAAGTTTGATCTAAACTTTTATTAATTCGATATTCTTGTTCTTTAATTTCTTTAATTAAATCTTTTTGTAATAAAGCTTTAATACTATACGCTTGATAATCACTTTTTAATACTTTATCATTTAATAATAAATCATTTAATAATTTAGTCTGATTATTTTCTTTTTTATAATTATTTAAATAAGAACTAATTTCTTCTTTAGATTTATTTAAAACTAAATAATTTTTATAAAAGTTATAATTAGTATTGTTATCTTTAATTTTTAAAGATGGAGGTAACATAGTTTGATAAGCCATAATTAAAGGACATAAAGTTTTTTCTTTAATATATAAACCTAAATTCATTAATTCTTCATTAAGAATTAATTCTTGATCTACTATCTCAATTATTTCTTTTAATTCATATTCTTCATGATAATCATTTTTTATACTAATAACAAAGCCATTTACTTCTTTACTGCCAAAATAAACTTTTACTTTCATCCCCCGTTTTAAAACGCCTCTTAAATGAAGAGGAATTAAATAAGTAAAATATTTATCAATTTTTTTAGTCGGATATTCAATTAATATTTCAGCGTACATAAATCTCCTTGTATTTTCAAATGTAATTTAATCTTATCACGACCCCTAAAATTTTACAATAAAAAAAGCCATATCGCTATGACTTTTAATTACCTTTAACTTGATTCATTACTTCTTCAGCAAAGTTATCATTTCTTTTTTCCATACCTTCGCCAACTTCATAACGAACCATCTTTATTACTTCTCCACCATGATTAGCTACATAATTTGAAACTGATATATCACCATCTTTAATAAATGGTTGTTCAACTAAACAAACTTCTTTATAGAATTTTTTAATTCTACCTTCAACCATTTTTTCAGCAATATCTGCAGGTTTACCTTCATTCATGGCTAGTTCTTTTTGTACTTTTCTTTCATTTTCTAAAACATCACTTGGAACTTCTTCGATATTTAAATATAATGGTTTCATAGCAGCTGCTTGCATTGATACTTCTTTAGCAACTTCACTATCAGCACCCTTTAAAACTGTAAGAGCAGCAATTTTTCCACCCATGTGTAAATAACTACCAAATGATTCATTATCATCTTTAGAAACTATTTCAAATCTTCTTAAAGATAATTTTTCACCAATTTTAGCTACCATTGAAATAATATAATCTTTAACTTTACCAAATTCTGTTTCTACTTCATTTGCTTCTTCTAAAGTTTTAGCATCACTTTTAAGTAAAGCATGGCCAATAACATCTATCATATTAACAAATTCTTGATTTTTAGAAACAAAATCAGTTTCAGAGTTAACTTCTAAAATAACAGCTTTATTACCATCAACAAAAATATTAGCAAGTCCTTCAGCTGCAATACGACTTTCTTTTTTAGCAGATTTAGCTATGCCCTTTTCTCTTAAGTAATTGATTGCGTTATCCATATCGCCATTAGATTCTTCTAAAGCTTTTTTACAATCCATCATACCAGCGCCAGAAACTTCTCTTAACTCTTTTACCATATTTGCAGTAATTTCCATTATAATCCTCCCTCTTTATTTTAAATTATCAATCAATTCTTCTTTTTTCATTGTGCTGTAACCTTTAACTTTAGCATCTTTTGCCATATTTTTAAGTTCAGCTAATGTTTTATCTTCTAAATTATTTTGGACTTTTTCTACTTTTTTTTCTTCTTCTTTAGTTTCAGTTTCTTCTTTATTTTCTACTTTTTCTTCTCTATTAGCATAATTCTTTTTATGATTTTTTCTAAAATCTCTATTACCTTTAGAAGCTGGTTGTTCTTCTTCTAAATCATCTTTTTTAGCTGTATTAAATTTTTCTGATTTAATTAATTCTTCCATTCTTGTTTCCTCATGAGTTGTTCCTTTTTTATCTTCTTCAGAAATATAATCATCTAATTCTAAACCGTTAGCTTCACAAATAGCGTTATTTAAAACACCAAGCATAACTTTAATTGAACGAACGGCATCATCATTTCCTGGAATAACATAGTCAACATCATCAGGATCACCATTAGTATCAACTATACCAAATACAGGAATTTTAAGTTTTCTTGCTTCTTTAACAGCATTGTATTCTTTTTTAGGATCAACAACTATTAGAGCTTGTGGAAGTTTATCCATTTCTCTAATACCACCTAAAATACGATTTAATTTTTCATATTCTTTCTTTAAACCAATAACTTCTTTTTTAGGAAGTAATTCAAATTTTCCAGATGTTTCCATTTCTTCAATTTCTTCTAGGCGTTTAACACGACGACGAATAGTGCGGAAATTAGTTAAAGTACCACCTAACCATCTTTCAGTTACATAATATGATTTGCTTCTGCCAGCTTCCTCAATACAAACATCTTGAGCTTGTTTTTTAGTTCCAACAAATAGGAACTTTCCACCATTAGTAGCAATCTCCTTAATAACGTTGTAAGCTTCCTCTAATAAGCTTTGGGTTTTTTGCAAGTCAATAATATATATATCTTCTCTTGCTGTAAAGATATATTCTTTCATTTTTGGATTCCATCTTTTTGTTTGATGTCCAAAATGAACTCCAGCTTCTAATAAATAACTCATAGAAACTACGGCCATAATAATCACTCATCCTTTCGTTAATCTTCTTAATTTTTAATACCCTTTACCACACAATCGTGCACTAGGCGTAGAGCTAAAAATTAATGTATATTTGACTTAATAGCCAAGGTTATTTTATCAAAAAAATATACTCATTACAAGTATATTTTTATTAATAATACTTAATTACCCGACTACCTGAATAAAAAGGTCGTCTTAAAAGTTTTTTAGTTTCTCTTGAAGTATCATCTAAAGTAATAGTAGAATCATCTTCTGTTAAACCGGTTTCTTCTAAAAATTTATCGTGAAACATTACTTACATTTCAATAATTCTTTCTATAGCATCATAATTCATTTATCAAAAAAGAAGGCTTTAGTCTTCAAAAAAATTATTTATTAAATAGCTCGCTATGACTACCAGTAGCTATTAGTAATATAATTAAGCTATCGTCAACATATTTATAAATTAAAAGCCAGTCTGGTTTAATATGACACTCATTACAATTTTTATATGTTTTATCATTAATTAAATTGTGATTTCTATATTTAGGGTCTAATTCTTCTAGATTAGCTAATTTTGTTATAACCTCTAATAATTCTTGAATGTTTTTATTTTGTTTAATAATCTTTTTTAAATGGCTTTTAAAATTACTGGTAAATTCAATTTTATATTTTGTATTTAAATCAAAGTTAATCATTTAATATATCCTTCATCATTTCATTAACGTTATTATACCCTTTTCTTTTACCTTCTCTTACCTCTTGTATAATTTGCTCTCCTTCTTCTAAGGCCTCTAATAACTCTTTATTAGGTTTAGGATTAGATACTTCAAAAGGTAAACCGTCAGTTTTTATTACTTGCTTTATAGCCATATTGATAAATGTACTCATATTTAGTCCTAAATCCTTCAAAATATTAGTAGCTTGTTCTTTATCTCTAGCGTCAACTTGCACATTTATAGCACTTGTTAATGTTTCCATGGATAACACCTCTTTCTTATTTTTAAGTCTAACATACCCTTAATTATAAGTCAACAAAATAACAACATTTTGCAACAAAATAACAACATCATATTATATATTATATATTATATATTATATCTTTTTGCTAAAAAAGATACCACTTTTTCATATTCCTTTTTTCATAATTATTGTGTACCAAGTATATTTTATTAATAATATTTAATTACTCGACTTCCTAAATAAAATGGTTTTTTAATTAGTTTCCTTTCTTCTTCTAAATCGCTTGATAAATTAATACTAAAATCATCTGAAGATAAACCTATTTGACTTAAAAAGCTATCACTATCTCATTATTTAATAAACTTAATAAAAAATTTTGCACATAAGCACTATAATTTTCACCATAGCATAGTTTAAGCAAAAAATATACTCATGACAAGTATATTTTAAGCAAATGATATTTTATTCTTTTTCTTTGCATCATTTAAATTACCAAGTAAAGAGGCAATTAAAATAGCAATATAGATACTAATAGTGGGATTCCAAATAAGAGCAATAATAAAACTAATTATTCCAATTAAGATGCCACTTATAATTTGACCTTTTATTTTATAAGGAGAATATTTTGGTAAAGTAGCGATAAAAACACTAGCAAAAACAACTTCACTATTTAATAAAATATTACTATCTTTATTAATAAGGAAGGCAATAAAAGCTAATATTAAATATGTTATATTGATTGTTAAAGGAATATCTTTTTTATAATAAAAAGAATTTATTAAAATAATATAAGCAAATAAACTAAATATAATACTAGTTGATGCAATACCTCCAATACATCTACCCATGAGTAAATCGAAAAAAGAAAAACTAAAAGTAAATTTACTTTCTAGAATACTTTCATAAGTAAAAGGAGTAAAGAAAGAGTTAACTAAAACAATAATTAAATACATTAAACAGACTTTATTAAAAGTAAATTTCTTTTCTAAAATAGTAGTTAAAAAATAAACAATAGGTAAAGTAATTAAAAAGACAATTAAATTAATATTATAAGGCATAATCATACTTACTAAAATCATTGATAATAAATTATAATTAATCTTTAATTTATGTTCAAAAATGATATCAAAACCAAATTTAATAATAATACTTATTAGAGTAAGATAAAAAGGCTTAAATATCATGTATTCATTGACTAAATTTTTTTCATATAAAAGATAGCCATTTTTAAAAATGCTATAAATCAGAAGAGGAATTAGTAAAATGATATTATCTATTACTATATCTTTAGTTGTTTTTTTCTTCATATACACCATCCTTTACTACTTCTTTTAAATTAATATTAGCAGGACAAATATAATTGCATAAACCACATCCTAGACATTTTTTACTTAAACGTTTATTTTTATAACATTTCAAAACATCGATATTAACAGGACATATTTTATAACATGCTCCACAGTTAATACACTCATCTACACCTTTATTTTTCTTTTTATTTATTATAATTGTATGAATATTATTTAAAATAATCACATCTTCTAAATTATTTACTTTCATACCCTTTAAAAGGCCATTAATATAAATATCATAATCATTAGTTTTAAGTTCTAAAAATTTATCTACTATCTCTTTTAAATTAGTACCAATCCGCGTATTTATTATCATTGATTTAACTAAATTATTACCACTAATACTTAAAAATAAGCTATTATTAATTTTAGCTTTAATTAAAGCATAATATAAATCTATTAATTCTTGACTAGTAAAAATTAAAGCATTATCTTTATTAATATGTAATTGTTCACATAAATTATCTTCATAACTAATTAAATATCTATCAGGAAGAAGACTAATTTTAATATTAGGATAAGTACCTAAAATAGACCTAACATTTTTGATGGCATTACTATCAGTGTTTTTAGTGGCTATAATACCATCTTTAACTTTAAATATTTCCATTAAATAATTAAGTGTTTCTAAAATTTCATTAAAAAAGTTAGCTAAAATCATAAATTCTGACAATGAATAACATTCTTCATCGATACTACTTAAAATAATCGTTTCAATCTTATCTTTCTTTTTTATTTTTTTAATAATATTATTTAAATGAAATAAATCTAAATAAATAAGTAAGTCTTCTTTACTTTTAATCTCTTTTTTATTATTTTTATTTAAAGTATTTTCTTTATAATCATTGATAATTTTAATATATTTTAAGTTATCTTGTTCTCTAAATTCTTCTAATTTACCAGATACGGAAGTAAAACAATTATTTAAATAAGTATTTTTGTAAACATAATCCCCTATTTTTAAATTATCTTCATCATTTATGGGAATATAAATACAAGTAGGATCAACATAATCATAAATTTGATTATCAATAACTAATTCCTTGTCTTTTTCTAATTTTATTAACTTCTTCATAATCATCACTTTTCTATATTTTAGCAAACTCTTTTATCTTTTGTAAATACTATTTGCTGTCAAGAAATGAATAATTAAGTTACAATATTTAGACAAATTATATTGTTTAATCAATTTCTTTATTGTATAATTATGAATGTAAGGTTGACGGTGATACTTTGTGTTTAGAGAATTTGATTATGACAACAAACCCATTGTAGATATAGTTAATGAAATGATTGTCGATGCCGTAAAAAAAGGAGCATCTGATATTCATTTTGATCCCACCGAAGATGAATTGATGGTAAGAATCAGAATTGATGGTTCTCTTTTAGAATACGCTAAAGTACCCACAACTGTCAAAAAAAATCTTATAACAAGAATTAAAATTATTTCTGGGATGAATATTACAGAAACAAGACTTCCACAAGATGGCTCAATTAAAGGAAATTTTCAAGATATTGATGTCGATTTAAGAGTATCAAGTCTACCTATCATTGATGGAGAAAAAATAGTTATTCGTATTTTAAATTATAAAATGAGTTTAAATGGTCTTGATGCCATTGGCTTAACGAAAAATAATTATGAAAAAATTAATAAATTAATTAAAAAACCAAATGGGATGATTTTAGTAACCGGTGCAACTGGTTCAGGTAAATCAACAACTGTTTATTCGATGCTTCAAGTTTTAAATACAACTGATAGAAATATTATTACAGTAGAAGATCCCGTTGAAATGAAAATTGAAGGTATTAACCAAGTTCAAGTAATGAGTGAAATCGGGCTAACTTTTAGTAATACTTTAAGAAGTATCTTAAGACAAGATCCAGATATTATCATGATTGGTGAAATTAGAGATGATGAAACAGCAAGAATAGCGGTAAGAGCATCAATTACAGGTCATTTAGTTTTATCAACAATCCACACTAATAACTCACTTAATACTATTGAAAGACTTTTAGATATGGATATTGAAAGATATCTTTTAGGCAGTGCTTTATCAGGTATTATTTCACAAAGACTTGTCAAAAGATTATGTCCAAAATGTCGTAAAAGTCGCCCTACTAATGATTATGAAAAGAAATTATTTCAAACTGTTTTAGGTATGGATGTAAACCAAATTTATACTTCTGGTTCATGCGATGAATGTATTAATGGTTATAAAGGCAGAGTTGCCTTACATGAAGTATTAGAAATTAATCAAGATATTAAAGACGCTATTATTAATAATGTTAGAAAAGAAGATTTAAGAAAGTTAGTCTATACTAATGATACTACTACTCTATTAAAAGATGGTTTAATTAAAGTTATTGAAGGCTATACTTCAATGGATGAAATACTTCGGGTAATAGATGTTAATGATGATTTAGGCGATGATAATAACGTTAAAGATGTTGTTATGGGTAAAGATAAAGAAAATAATGATTTAAATAAACAAAACGTTGAAGTTTTATAAAATTTATAATCCTCTAATTGATGTTTTTAAACAAACGTTTGACATTAATTAAAATTTATTGTAGAATGAATTTAGGAGGAAAAATGAAAACTAAAGAATTAACCCCAAGACAAAAAGATGTCTTAGATTTTATTAAAAAATATACAGCTGAACATGGATTTCCACCTGCTATTAGAGAAATTTGCAAAGGTGTTGGTTTATCTAGTCCTGCAACTGTATTTGTTCACATGAAAAATTTGGAACAATTAGGTTATATTAAAACAACTAGCAATAAATTTAGAACAATAGAAGTTCTTTGTGAAAATGAATATGTTAAGAAAAATGAGGATGTTGTAAAAGTTCCTTTACTTGGTAAAGTAACAGCAGGAAGTCCAATTACTGCAATAGAACAACCTGATGAATTTTTTGATTTACCAGCCTCTTTAATTCCCGCTAAAGCTCAAATATTTACACTTCATGTCAGTGGAGAAAGTATGATTAAAGCTGGTATTTATGATAGTGATTTTGTTATTGTTCAAAAACAAAGCAATGCTAAAAATGGTGATATAGTTGTAGCTATGACTGATGAAGGTGAAGCAACAATTAAAAGATTTTATAAAGAAAATGGCCATTTTAGATTACAACCAGAAAATGATACAATGGATCCAATTATTCTTGATAATTGTACTATTTTAGGTAAAGTAATTGGTTTATATCGTAGATTCTAATACTAAAAAAAAATTACTAAACGCTCTCGTTTAGTAATTTTTATTTGGTTTAAATTAATAATTACTCATTAGTAAGCTTGGCTAATTCTTCTTTTTCACTTTGTAATTTTTCTTTTTCTTTATTAACCAAATCAGCCGGAGCTTTACTAACAAAATTTTGATTATTGAGTAAATTTTCTCTTTTTTGAATTGATAAAGTAAGTTCATTTATCAATTTTTCTTTTTGTTTTATGTCATCTTCAGTTATTTCTTTTTCATAATAAATAATTGCTTCATAATTTTTGGTACTTACTTTAAATTTAGTAATATCTTTTTCTTCATTTATTATTTTATCTTGTAATTTAAGCATTTTAATAATTAATTCTTCATTAAAATTAACTTTAACTTGATAATTAGCTAATATATTATTCTCTTTTAAAGTATTACGATAATTTTTAATAAAATCAATTATTTCATCAATTACTAATTCTTCCTCATTAAAAATTAGTTTTTTATCATATACTGGATAACTACTTATCATAATGGATTCTGCATCCCTTAAAGGTAATTCTTGATAAATTGCTTCTGTTACATAAGGCATAAATGGATGAAGCATTTTTATAATGGCAGTTAAAGTATAAAGCAAAGTACTTTTAGTACCAACTAAATCACTACTAAACTTTGCCATTTCAATATAATTATCACAGAAATCATTCCAAATGAATGTATAAATAACAGCATTAACATTATTGAATTCAAATTTTTCCATATATTTTGTTACATCTTTAATTGTTTTATTAAGTTTAGTTAAAATCCATTTATCTTGCTTATTTAAATTAGTTAAACTTATTTCTTTGATATCTTGAGCATTCATTAAAACAAAGCGAGATGCATTCCATAATTTATTAATAAAATTCCAAGTTGATTTTAATTTTTCTTCATCAAATTTTAAATCCATTCCACAAGCTGTTGAAGTCGTTAAATAATATCTTAAAGCATCAGCCCCATAAGTATCAATCATATCCATTGGATCTACTCCATTACCAAGACTTTTACTCATTTTTCGTCCTTGTTTATCTCTAATTAAACCATGAATTAAACAATGTTTAAAAGGTCTTTTTTCAGTAAATTCTAGACTTTGGAAAGTCATCCGGCAAACCCAAAAGAAAATAATATCATAACCGGTTACTAAAGTATCGGTAGGAAAATATCTTTTAAATAATCCATCTTGATTTGGCCATCCCATCGTTGAAAAAGGCCATAAAGCACTTGAAAACCAAGTGTCTAATACATCTTCATCTTGAACCCAACCATCATCTTTTGGGGGATTAATACCAACATATACTTCATCATTTTTATACCAAGCGGGAATTCTGTGTCCCCACCAAAGTTGACGTGAAATACACCAATCATGACAATCACTCATCCAATTATTCATGATTTTTTCAAATCTGGCTGGAACAAAATTTACTTTAGTTTCTTTATTCTTTTGATTTTCTAAAACTTTTTTAGAAAGTCCATCCATCTTTACAAACCATTGCTTTGATAAGTAAGGCTCAACAATCGCATTTGTTCTTTCTGAATGACCAACGGCATGTTTAATTGGTTCTATTTTTATTAATAAATCTTTTTCTTTTAAATCTTTAACTAACTCTTCTCTTGCAACAAAACGATCCATTCCTTGATATTTTAGAGCATTTTCGTTCATCGTTCCGTCTTCATTAATAACTTTAATGCGTTCTAGCCCATGTCTATTTCCTACTTCAAAGTCATTTGGATCATGAGCTGGGGTAATTTTAACAATACCTGTTCCAAATGTTGGATCGGCATGAACATCCGCAATAATAGGGATTTTTTTACCTACTATTGGTAAAATAACATATTTGCCCACTAAATCTTGATATCTTTCATCTTTAGGATTTACCGCTACTGCTGTATCACCAAATAAAGTTTCTGGTCTTGTAGTAGCAACTTCTAAATATTTATCGGACCCATCAAGATAATATTTTAAATGATAGAATGCTCCATCAATTTCTTTATAAATAACTTCTTCATTTGATAAAGCTGTTTTAGCAACAGGATCCCAGTTAATTATTTTTTCTCCTCGATAGATTAATCCTTTATTATATAAATCGACAAAAACATATTTAACTGCATTAGATAGTCCTTCATCAAGAGTAAATCTTTCTTTGGTTAAATCAACAGAAAGACCAAGTTTAGCCCATTGTGAATGAATAATACTTTTATGCTCATCAGTCCACTTAAAGCATTCTTTTAAAAACTCTTCTCTTCCTAATTCATATTTATTAATGCCATGATCTTTCAATCTTCCTACAACTTTAGCTTCTGTAGCAATCGCGGCATGATCAGTTCCTGGAAGCCATAAACAATCATAACCTTGCATTCTTTTAAAACGAATTATAATATCTTGTAAAGTAGTATCCCAAGCATGACCTAAATGTAATTTACCAGTTACATTAGGAGGTGGAATAACAATTGAATAAGGTTTTTTAGAAGTATCTCCACATTCAAAATAATGATGATTAAGCCAATATTCATAACGATTACTTTCAACTAATTTTTGATCATATTTTTTATCTAACATTTTTATCCTTCTTTCTTGTTAAATTAAAGCTATAAATTTCTTTTTTACACGTTACTCTTCTTTCAATTTTATTTTGCTCATTCATTTATAAACTTCCTTCCCAAATAAAAAGATGATACCAAAAGGGTGCATAGCACGGTACCACCTTTATTTTAACTTTCAAATGATATAGCATTTCTGCATTTTATACTCACTTTGCAACCAATATACTTTAACTTATTAGTTTCCACCAACCACTAACTCTCTCAAAAGTATCAAATATATACCTCAAAGGTCTTCATATAACAATACTATTTTAGCAAAATATTTAAGGGATAGCAAGTGTATCTAATAAAATATTCCCTTGTCTAATTATTAAATTATGATTATTTTCTTCTATCGTAATAGGACTATTACTATCTAATTTATAATAATTAAGATAAGCATTATTTAAATCTTCGTAAATATATAAAATATTATCAATTACTAAAGCAATATAATTAGGGGAAAGACTATAATTATTAATATAATAATCACTCATAAGATTATATCCATTTAAATCATATATTTTAAAATAATTATTATCTTGACAAATAACATAGTTATTATTAAACGCTACTATTTCTTGTTCTAAATTATTTAAAATAATTCTATCCTTATCTTTTAATGTCCATTGGTTATCCTTTTTAATAACAAATTTACTATTTAAGATCTTAATATTTTCATTAACAGTTTTTTCAATTTCTTGAATTTCATCATTAATTATATAAATACCCCATAAGTTATCTTTTTTAACCAAATAAATATCTTCTCCTTTTTTAACTTCATCAAAATTAGCATAAACTTTATTTAAATTAATATCATATAATTTAATTAATTGTCCATCAATAATAAAAACATATTTTTGATTAATAACAGGATAAGCATAAGTACATCGTTCATTTTCACATTTATATTTATTTATTAATTGATTATCTTTATAAAACCATAAATAACCACTATAATAAGGGAAATGTTTAGGATTTTCTTCTTCCATCTTTAAATCTTGATCTTTAATTGTATAACTATATATAGTTAGAGGAAAAAAGATAATTAAAAGAATAATAATCGTATATAAAACTGTTTTTTTATTCATAAACACTACCTTCAAAGTTATATTTATAAACATTTTCTCCGATTGTTATAGTAAAATAATCTTCAAAAGTAATTGTAAATTTATTATCTTCAATATTTAATCCTTCTTCTAAAATACCTAAAGGATCATCGTATTTATAAATATTTAGTTTATTATCACTTATTCCAACATAATAATTATCATATAATTCAATATAACTAAATTCATTACTAATTTTCTTTAAATCATGATTATAAACACTATATATATTAGCGGTATTTACCATTAAATAATAATCATTTTTTTTCGTAATTTCCTTATATTTAAATTCTATTTTCCCTTGAGCTTTTTCTAAAGTTATTTCTAAAATTCCATAATTATCTTTATTACTACCAATTGCTGATTTAGCTAAAATATAAGATGATGGTGTATAAATTTGTTTTATATTTTTATTAATTTCACTACTATTTAAAATAGTTAATTCACTATACGTTCCCATATTCTTATTATTTTTAAGATCATATAAATAGATATTATCGCCATCTTTAATAAAGGCAAACTGATTATTATAAATTCCTGATAATCCTAATTCATTATTATAGATTGAACATTTATTGAAATTATTTGTTTCATTCGTAATTTCATTTTTACTTAAGCATTCATAAGAACCTATTAAAGTATTTTTAGAAGTATCACTATAAAAATATAAAATATTATTATAAAAACTCATATAGTCATACTCTTTACTAATTAAGCCCTCTAAACTATTTATTTCTATTTTTTCATCATCAATATTAACTTCAATTAAATTATTATTATTAGTTATTTCATAAGCTTCTAAAGTTTCTTTTAATTTATTATCTTTATCATATATATATTTTTTAACATAATTATCATTACTTAAACTAATTCCTTCTTCATTAAGCTTATTTAAGTCATTATCACGAAGATATAATTTTCTATTATTAACTAAAGCAATTATTTTACTATGAAGGGAAATATAATCATAGTCTTCTAAAACTTTTTTATTTTTTAAAGTATATAAGCTATAGCTATTATTATCAACTCCAACAAAATAATCTTCATTGACACTCTTTATTTCGACCGTTATATTCGATGATATTTTTTTACCATCTTTATCAAGTAAATAAACTGTATTCTTATCTTCTGCAACTAAATAATTTAACTTAGAATTAATTATTCCCAAATTATCATAAGTACAATTTATTAAATAATTATAGCTATCACTAGCAAGATTAATTAAGCCATAGCGATTATTTTCATCTTCAATAACTACTAAATTACTAGCAATATCATATATTTTAATATTTTTTAAAGTAAGTTCTTTATTCTTATTTTTAATATTATATAAATAAATCTCTGTCCCATCTTGGACAAATACATAATTATCAAAATAAATACTACTTGTTAAAAACAACTCTTCGCCTAGTTCATTGACACTAATTACGCGGTCAAAAGTATCATTAGTAAAATCACTTTTAGCTATCATACAAGTATCAGGGTTTTTATTTGTACATTCATAAGTGCCAATCACTTGATCTCTTTTATCTAAAAATATTAAATTACCATTTTCATAACGATAATTATCTTTAGAAATTACTACCTCATTATCATTTGGTTTAGCATCGTTATGATCTGAATTATTCTTAAATATAAATAAAAATAAAAGCAAAAATATAATTATTACTAATAAAACAAGAGGAATGCCAATAATTAATGCTTTAGTTTTTTGATCTAAATTATGCCATTTTTCTTTAAGACTTTCTTTTTTATTAGTATCTATTGCTAATTTTATTTCTTGATCATTAGTATCACTATTTATTTCAATTATTTCATCATCACTCATATGCACTCCTCTATTCTAAAAAGATTATAGCATAATCTTAAGCAATTTAAAAGAGCCAAAGGCTCTAGATTAAATTTGACAATCATCATAAGGGCTAAAGATACATTTTGTACAAGCGCCAAAATTGGTATCATCTTCTTTTTCAATCCCTTTAGTAACCTCTATAACATTTAAAATTGCCATTATAATAATAGGAATAAAGTAAACTATTAAACCCGCAACAACTCTTTTTATTAAAGAAC
>CANQGF010000021.1 GCA_947601485.1 uncultured Bacilli bacterium | reverse complement strand
GGCGTCATAGACCACTAGACTAACGAACCAATGGTTGCGGGAGAAGGATTTGAACCTTCGACCTTCGGGTTATGAGCCCGACGAGCTACCAAACTGCTACCATCCCGCGATATAAATATGTATCCATTAAAATGGCGGAGGAAAAGGGATTCGAACCCCTGCGCCGGTTACCCGACCTCCCGGTTTTCAAGACCGGTCCCTTCAACCAGACTTGGGTATTCCTCCATTTCAAAGGACAAGTTGATTATAACACAGAAGAAAATATGATGTCAACATAATTGAACTAAAAAAAACTGGTGAATTCTCAAAGTAAATGCAACTGGTTTTATAAAAATTGCTTTTACTTTGAGAATTAAGAAACTAAAAAAAACTATTAAAAAAGTATTGAAATTATTTCAAAAACACGTTATAATCTATATTGTCTTAAGAAATTTAAGACGGTGCCTTTGCCCAAGTGGCGGAATAGGTAGACGCACAGGACTTAAAATCCTGCGGGATTTAACCCCCGTGCCGGTTCAAGTCCGGCCTTGGGCACCATCTTAAAAATTAACTCTCGAATATTCGGGAGTTTTATTTTATTTACTTTTTAATTTATATTGTATATTGGCATTTGGTATTGCTTCATCCATTGTACATTCAATTTGATATAATGTATCATTATTTAATTTAAAACATACTTTTTTGGAATCTATCCCTCTTAAATCATCACGATTAACCATTTGACTAATATTTGCAAATAATATATAGTCGTCTTTCTTTCTATCAAAATAAGTAATGGCATATTCTCCTTTAGGATCATTAAAACCAGTTACTTGATTTTCTAAATTTTCAACATTAATTATTAATTCCTTTTTAAAATCATCAGCAACAATAAAATTCCAGTTAATTGTATTATCTTCTAACTTTTCCGAATCAATATTAACAAGTTCCCACGTTCCATAATATTTCTTCATTACATTTTTTGATTTTATATTTGGGATTAAAGAATCTATTAAATAAATAGAACTTAAACCTAATATAAATAATACTGCCAAAGTAATTAAAGTAACAATAACTATTTTTTTAGTGCTTGTTTCTTTTTTATATACATAACCACAATAAGGACAACTATTTGCATTTGTGCTTATTTCTTTGCCACATTCCCTACATTTTATTAAAGCCATTTTTTAATTTCACTCCTACTTTTTTTATTTTTTAATTAATTTTAATACTTTAGCACTATCTTTAATTTTTTTATCTAAATTATTTCTACTGACTAAATTATAATCTACCATTATATTAAAGGTACCTATATCAATATTTTTTACCTCTTTTTCAGAAAATAATTTTATATACTGTTTAATATATTGTTCGGGTATCTTTTTAAAATCTGATGCTAAAAAATCTTCTAAATAATATAAAGTTGGTGGAACATTTAATATATTATTCATTGCTATAGTACAATCACCAATATATTCATATTTTGAAGTTGGTATTAAAAATAAACCTTCTTTACTTATAGTTAACTGATGCTTTAATTTTAAAAGTTCATCATTATTCATATCATTACTAGGGTTACCATAAAGCATATAATATTGTGACCCATGAGCTCCTGCAAAATGATAATATTTTTCTAAAAATTTTCTTTGGCGTTCTAACTCTTCTTCATTCATTTCATAAGGGGATAAAAAGTGATAATAAGAGGAATGTCCAAAATTCTTATCAACTTCATAATTTAAATCACTATAAGCAAGTATTTTTTTCTTTTCTTCTAAAGGATAATAACAATAATTAGTTACAGCTCTTAATAATCTTTCCTCTTCTTTTATTTTAGCCATTTGTTCTTTTTTAAAATCATATAATTTTTGTTCATCAATTAAATAATTATAAACCCTTATATTCTTTTTATCTTCTTCATATAAAAACATTATTTACTCCTAATTTATTTTTTATAAACTTCTAATTTTTCATTAATCCATTTATCTAAATTTTCTTTTAATGGTAAAAATCCTCTTCTAGTTTCAGCTATCCCATCAGTTTCGATAATAGCTTTATAATTAATATCTTTAATTGATAATTTTAAATGCAAATTTTCTTCATCGACATCTAAAACTTGGCAATAAATAGTCTCACCCATTTTAACATAATCATGAATATCTTTAACAAAAGTACTTGATACTTCTGAAATATGAATAAGTCCATCATACCAAGGATCAATATTTACAAAAACTCCATAATTTTCAATTCCTGTTACTTGACCTTTAATAATATCGCCAACTTTATAATTTTCTGTTTTATCATCTTTATTATTTGTCATAAACAACCTCTACAAATAGTATAACACAAAAAATAAATTAAAAAAATAAAGTAGATTATTTTAACAATTTATGTTAATCTATATAATCGGTTAAAGGAGAAAAGTCATGAATACATCAATTACAGAAATAATTAACAATATAAATCCATCTTGGCAAACTGATTTAAAAATAAGATATATATATTATAAAGTTAATTCTCTTGTTCAAAAAGATTTAAGATATTTTTGTGCTAGTGATGAAGAAAAATACAAGCAATACCAAAATGGTTTTGTTAATCGTTTTCCTTATATTGTATGTTCTACCCTAGCTGATTGTTTTGTGGATATTTTTAAAAGTGTTGATATTTATGCCAAAAAAGTTGTTGCTAATAGTGCCAAAATCCCTTTATTTGCTTTAATCGTTTTAGGAGATCATGGTTTTTATTTTCTTGATCCTATTAATGATATATTTAATATTCAATATAACTTGTATCCTCAAAACTTTGGTGTTATACCCTACTACAGAACTTTACGCAAAAATTATCATAATTTAACTCATTTAGATAGAAAATATTTAGAAGAATTAGATACCACATTAAATAATAATATCCCAGTTAATTATACAAATAATTATATAAAAGAATTAAAAGATAAGATGTGTCAAAGAAATAAAGCTTGTGAATTTTTAGGTATTCCTAAAGGAGATAGAGTTTCACTTACTTCTCAAAAACTAGTCTTCTTTAATGATCATTTAATTAATATTGGTAATGTCAAAGGGCCATTTGAAAGAACTAGATTATATTATTATTTATTTAATAATTTATTAAGTAGTAATGAAGAAAGACAAATAGATATTTATCTTGACGATATTGAATATGAAATAGCTAATGTTTATTTAAAACTTCATGTTAATCCAAGCAAATATCTTCTCTTTAGAGAAGAAAAAAAAGATGATAATTATCAACTTAAATTAATTAAATAATCTTTTAAAAAAATGATTTATTTTATATAATAATCAAGAAAAGAGGATTTTATGAATACTATAGATAAGATAAAAGAAATGATTGATGATATTAGACCATATTTAAATATGGATGGTGGCGATATTGAATTTGTTAATTTTAAAGATGGAACTTTATATATTAAATTAACAGGTAATTGTAATAATTGTTTAGGTCAAGATAGTACAATTAATGATAGCTTACTACCTATGTTTCAAGAAGAAATACCAGAAATAAAAAATTTAATTAATGTCCCTATTTAAGGAGCCAGTCAATACGTTCTAAATTAGTATACATACTTATTTCTTCATAAGCTTTTTTTAAAAACAATTCATAATCATCAACTTTTTTTATGACTGGCAATAGTTTTTCTTCATCACCATTGCTATTCATTATATCTTCATATATATCAAAATAATAAGAAGGATATAGTAATCTTGCATATAACATATGATAACTATAAGGAGTTAAGCGACGAATTTTTAAATAAGTTTTTAAATCAAGTAAGACGTCTTCCCCATTAAAGAATGCTACTTTAAGATATCCAGCCACATCTCTTACTTCTAAATCAAAGATAAAACTTAAAGGATTTAAAAAATTTAAACTAATATTAGGATAAAATATTCTTCTATGGGATAAAGTAATGTAATCGTTTTCACTAGCTCCGATCACCCTATTTATTTTATTAACATAACTTATAGCGTTTTCCGCTAACCCGATATAATAACTAAATGAATCTAAAACCACTTTTTTAGTTTTGCCTAATTCATTAATTTGATCTTCAAAATAATCAATTTTAGCACTCCATAATTCACCCCAATTATTCCGATATAATTGGCTATTTTTTTGATTTAATTTAAATTTAGTAATAAATTCACACATTGAAACAAAATTAATTAATTCATTTTTATTAGAATTTAATTTTAAAAGTAAATAGTAATTATCTCCTACTTTAGTAAGTAATCTATTAAAACGATTAAAAATAATATCATGAACTCTTATACCTTTCATTTTAAGTTCATAAGAAATATCTAAAATATCTTTTAATTCTTCTTCAGTGCGATTAAAAAAGACAAAATAATATTCACTACCGTTATAATTAAATGTTGTATAAGTTTTAGCTTCCGTAGCTTCAAGTAAATCTAAATTGTAGTAATAATTAATTATTTCTTTCATATTTATCTAATAAAATTGTATGAAAAAAGTAATGAAATTAAATCATTACTTATTATTTTTTTCTAATTCTTTTTCAAATTTTTGAACTAAAGCATCAAACATATTCTCACATGCTTGCATAAATGCTTCTTTTTGATCTTTAAATATATCATTTGTAATACTAAATGTATTGTTAACTTCAGGACTTTTTACCGGCTCCTCAACAGTTGGTTTAACTTCACTAGGTTGAATATTAGGAATTACATTTTCAATATTTACATTAGGTATTATAACTTTTTCTATGGTATTTCCAGTAATTGGAGACATAGTATTTGAGCCATTCGTTAAATCAAGAGGTGTTCCATTTTCATTTGGATTTTTTACTTCGTTACCATTAGACATCATTGCAGGATTTTCCACTGCATTTTGATTTTGAGCATTTACATTATTCGGGTTAGGTATACCAAAAGGATTGGTATTTGCTACATTATTATTTAAAGAATTTCCATTATTTGGTGTTAAATTAGCATTAATATCAAAAATAGAAGCTGTTTCACTATTTGCAGCACTTTCAAATTGTTTATAAGTATTTTTTAAGCTATCAAATGATGGAACTGGTAAAGTAAGTTGAGTATAAAAAACATCATCAGTAGAAATTTCATTATTTACTTTGATATATTCAATCTTACCACCAGCAATAATACTCTTTAAATTTTCTTTAACCATACTCCATTCATTTGGATCCATGATTTTGATTAAACGATTATTATCTAATTTACACACTAAGATAATTGGTAATCCCATTGAACCATTAAGTTCATTATCAAGTACTACATAACTACCATTAGCTCCTTTAAAAGCTGTTACAAGTGGTTTTTCTAAAGCACTTCCAGAAGCTAAATTTAATCTAATTTTTCCCATATGTCAATCCCTTCACATCTATTCTTTATCATTATAACAAATCTATTTTTATTTTTCAACAGAACATTTTACTCTTTTTCTGTTTTATTATCTTTTGCTTTCTTCAAAATAAAATATTTACAACCATAAGCACAAGAATTTTTAATATAATCGTCAACATTTTTAATATCATTATAATCTTTTCTTAATTTATTATTGCTTTCATAAAAGCCTTTAAGACGAACTTTGCCATAGGCAAAATCTCCGACGATATAATCAAAATTATCATAATAATCAGTTACTATTTCATTTAAATCTAAAGTGTTAAGTTCATCCCCATAATCTTTAACAACTTCATAATTCTTTCCATTAATTGTAACCATAAAAACCTCCTAAAAAACCATAGCAACTACTACTAAAATAGCCATAATTCCTGTTACTAACATTCCCATAACCAGTAAAATATCAACATAACCATTACCACTGGTAATAGGTTCTTTTTGAGCTCTTAAATTTTTTAATTTTTCACTCAATAAATATTCTTTATTTAAAGCATTATTTGATATATTAAAAGCTTTATAAATTTGACTATTTAATTTATTTATTTCATTACTATCCATTTTACTAATATCGGCAATACTATAATTAAATAATTTATAAACATCAAAAGGCATTAAATCTTTTTTATCTTCTGTCTTAACTTTTGATTGTTGTTCATAAGATTTTTTAAAATATTCAGCAATTTCATAAGGATTATTTGAAGAATTTAAATAATTATAAGATTGTCTTAAAGCATTTGAAGAACCTGGTGTATATAATAGATCAAAAAAATCTTTACTATCATTTTCTGTTAAACCATAATTAACTCTTTTTAAAGTAAATAAATCAATTAATATTTTTTGAACTTCAATAAAATAAGGATTATCTTCTCTTTTAACTGAATTATTATTTCTTTTATCAATTTTATAAAAACCATCAAATAATCTTTTAAAATTATCAATTACTTCTTTACTAGCTCCATACTTCATTAAATTACTATCAAAAGATGCTTCATTTTTAACTTGATATGGATTTATAATATCAAGTTCTCCATAAATATTATTAAGCATTCTAATGACCACTACTAAAAAAGAGTTATATAAAACGCTTTCTTCTTTATCTTTGCTGGTCAAATAATCTTTTATGGCTTTATCTATAGCTTCATTAACAAAATATGGCATCACATTCTCACCCTACAACAGATTATATCACACATTAAGGGGAATTGGAATAGTAAAAAAAGCACTGGCACTCTCAATACTATCACCATAAAATTCGGGAACACTACCATTAACAACAACGGCCCCGACTAAAATATCATAAAGAAATTTTTCACTATCTTTTTTAACTGGGGTAATAATTAATTTTTCCATTTCCACAGTTACATAAATTTCTAATAAAGCATTATTAAAACCATAATTAGTAACTTTTGTTTTAACATTGGTTAAAAGGGTTTCATTAAAATCGATAGCAATAGGTATTGTTGGCCCTAACTTATTTAGAAAAACATTGGAAGCTCCAAGAAAAAAAGGAACATTTAAAACTAAACTATCTTTACCACTCTCGATATATTTATCATAAATACTTACATCGATTGAGCCATTTTCTAAATCACTTATCCCTTTCTTTATAATATTAGAAATATGAGTTAAAATAGCATAAGTTTTTTCTACATTATAATTAACCGCTAAAATTTCATCATCACTATTTTTTGTAATAACTAATAAATTACTGACACTATCTTTATTAATAACTTTATCAGTAATTAAATCTCCAAAAAATTGATTCATAATTTTATCTAATTTTTGATTAATTAAAATAACTACTTTATCACTTGTATATTTATTATAAAAATGATAAATAATTAAAGAATTTATTAGAATACAAAAAAAGACAATAAATATTAATTTATTCATTGTTCTTTTATAATTATTCTTTTTAAAATTCATTCTTCTCATAATAAATATTATGATGCATAAATTGTTTTAATTAGTAATAAAACACCAACAATAAAGATGACTACAATAATTCCAATGACAATTTTTAAAAAAGTATTATTTGAATTTATATCTTTAGAAAAATCATCACTATCATCAAAATCTTTTTTACTAATTTTATTTGAAGTAGTATAGAAAGAATTAGTTAAATCTTCTTTTTTCTCTTCTACTTTGTCTTCTTTTTCTTCTTTAGAAGAATCTATTTTTGTAATATCTTTTATATTATTTTCAATACTATCATCTAAGGTAATTTCATGCGTAACTTCTTCTTTTAATCCCTCTAAAACTTCTGTATCATCATCACCCTTTAAATCACTTAATATATCGAGGGCATCATTAATAGCTTCTTTTTTATTATCACTTTGATTACGAATTTCTTTTTCATTAATAGCTATAGTATTAATTAAATTTTCTAAATTATCAATTTCACTATCTTCAGTTACAATATGTTCTTCTTTTTTTTCTGAAACTTTTATCTTTTTTAAAATATCAAAATTAGTATCATGTAATTTTTTTAATCTTTCTTCTTCATAATTATTTGGTTTTTTTTCTTTAGCTTTTTCTAAAATCGCATTAATATCATACTCTTTAGTATCATCTAAAGGATTTTTCTCTTCTTCTTCTTTTTCTTCTTCAATTCTAATACTTTGTCTTCTAGGAGCTTCATTATATTTAGTATCTAATATTTTTTTGATTTTTTCGACATCTATAGATGGTTCATTATCCCCTATGATAGTGGCATTACTTTTTACTTCATAACCTTCTAATTCACTTTTACTAATTTCTTTATATAGATTTTCATTTTTATGAACTCTCGTATTTCCCACTTGTTCATCATCATAATATTTATTCATTCGTGAATCCATAGTAAGCCACCTCTTAACATAAATATAACATAGATTAAACTTTTTTTAAATCCATAATATGACAATATAGAACATTCTTTGACAAAGATTTACTTAATTATTCCAAAATAATTTTTTAAATAAAGTTTAATTTTATTTACAAACGACTTTATTTTTTTATATAATGATGATGGAGGAAAGAAAATGAAAAAATTACATGTTAACAGAGAAGCTTGTATTGGCTGTGGGGCTTGTGTAGCAATCGATCCCGAACATTTTGATTTTGTTGATGAATATTCTGATGTTATTAGCGAAGAAAATATTGAAAGCGACGCTGCTAAAAACGCTATTGCTAGTTGTCCAACCAATGCCATAAGTTATATTGATGGCGATGAAAAAGATGAAGATGAACATTGTGAAGGTTGTGAAAAAGAATGTTGTTGTAAACATGATGTTAGTGAATATGACAACGATGAATATGATGAGGCAGCTATTTAATTAATCTTTTAACTAGCTTATTTATGAAGCTAGTTTTTTAATACTTTTAATTTCATTATTAGTTAGTTTTCGATATTCACCACTTTTTAAAGTTCCTAAAGATATATTACCTACTTTAGTTCTCGTTAATTTTTTTACATCATAGCCTAAATGTTCAAATAACTTTCTAATAATATGATTTCGTCCTTCATGAATTGTAACTTCTACTAAAGAAGTCTTTTTTATCTTATCTTGACTTTTAACTTTAAAATGATCGATCGTTAATACTTGCTTATCAATTAATATGCCTTTTCTTAATTTTTGAAAATCTTCTTCAGTTAAAAGGCCATCAATCTTGGCAATATAAGTTTTAGAAATTTTGTTTTTAGGATGCATTAACATATTAGCAAATTCTCCATCATTAGTTAAAATAATTAGCCCTGTTGTATCATAATCAAGTCTACCTACTGGATAAATTCTAGATTTAGTATCAATTAAATCAACAACTGTTTTACGCTTTTTATCATCACTTACACTGCAAATAACTTCTCTTGGTTTATTAAGTAAATAATACTCTTTACTATTATTTTTAACTAAAGTTACTCCATTTATAGTAACAATATCATTATCACTTACTTTAACCCCAAGTTCACATACTAAATTACCATTAACCATAACTTGGCCTTTTTTTATTAATTCTTCGGCTTTTCTTCTTGAAGTATAACCTGTATCAGCAATAAATTTTTGTAATCTTTCCATAAAACTCACTTCCAATAATTAAAGTATAGCAAAAAGTTTTCATAATTAAAAGAATTGTTTTTTCTATAAAAATAAAAACAAAATCTTAATAGTTTTGCTTTTGTCATTTTATCTTTAATCAATTTTTTCTAAAACATAATACCCGTTAATAACTTTGCCAAAAACATAATCGCCACTTTTCCATTCAACAATTATATATTTTTTACCTAAAATTTCTTGGTAAGTATATTTACACAAAGTATCTGGTAAAATTAAATTAATAATATAATCTTTAGTGTATTTAGTAACAAATTCTTTACCACTTGTATAACTAACATTCACGTTGCCATTTCCATCAAAGGCTAATTTATCTAAAGATAGCATTTCTTTACTACTTTGTAATTTTTCTGGATTAAAACTATCCTTTTTATTAATATAATCAATAGTTTTCCAAGTCCCCACAACTCTTTCATCATTTACAAACGGAACATTAACATTATCCTTTTGTTTAATATCCTCTATTGTATAATCATTATGATCAACATTATAATAGACAGCTACTTTAGAATTTTTAGGATCTAAATAATCTGTTACTGTTAAATATAACTTATCATTTATAATTTCATAATGGTTTGGCCTACCACCAATAAAAATCGTATCTTTAGTCCAAGATATAACCCAATAACTTTCTCCATTTGGCATTAAATATAATTCATTAATATTATATTCATCATCCATGAAGTATTCTTTTAAGGCATCATCTTTAGTTTCTGAAACCCCTAGTAATGCCCATTTTCCTTTTGCTTGTTCATCATTTACAAACATCATTTTTAAATCATCCTTTCCCTCACTAAAAGAAAATTGTTTTAAAACTTTAATCTTACTTTTCAAATTTACTATTTCTTGTTCATAATTGATAATTTTATTTTTTATACTATCTTTATTAAAATATTTTATTTCTTCAAGAGTAAATCCCATATTCTTTAGAGATATTATATCTTGCATGGTATAAATATTGTTTTCATCATAATAGCGATAACCTGTATAAATATCAATATATTTAGGAATAATTAAACCTATACTTTCATAATACCTAATTGTTTTAATAGAAACGTTAAAGAGATTAGCAAAATCACCTATTTTAAACATACAATTCTTCCTTTCAAATTAAATATAACATTACCCTTAAGGGTAGAGTCAATATTTTTTTGAATATTTTCATTATTTTACACTTTTATAAACTAAAAATATGTTTTACCTTTTGGGTTAAAAGCCCTTGTTAGTTTAGAAAAATATGTATATAATATATGAGATATATAAATAAGTTTGGGAGTAGATTTTTATGAAAAGAAAAATATTTTTTATTTTGGCACTAATATTATTGATATTTGGTGTATCATTTTATGTTGGACAAAATATTTTATTTCATGATGTAGAGGGTACTTTAGATAAACCTAAAGATAACATAGTAAATACTGATTTAAAAACAGATGATAATTCTTCTAATAATCAAAATGTTAATGATACAAATATAGAAGATAATGATAATACTACTAATGATGAAATTGATGCTAATAGTGAATCAACTGATAACACACAAGATAATAAGAAAGATACTACAACAAGTAAAGATACAACTTCTAATAAAGATACTTCAAATGAAAACACAACAACGTCTAAAAATAATACCACTACAAATGATAGTTCTAAAAATAATGCAAATAGCAGTGGAAATAGTAATACAAATACTAATAGTAATGATAATAAATCTAAAGAAGATCCTACAAGTAAAGCTGAAGAAAAAAAAGAAAAAGAAATTGTTAAAACAGAGAAAGATGTTGCTGAATCAGAACTTAAATATGAAAAATACGGAAGTAAATTTTATTTAGTTAATTATTATAACGTTTATACTTATGATGATGGAACAACAGAAAAAAAATTTTTATATTCAACTACTAAAATAGATACAAGTGGTTATAATGGCACTGCAGCTTCAATGTTACAAGAAGCTAAAGAAATTGTAGAAAAAAATAGAAAAGATTATGAAAAACTTTTAGAGATTGTTAATGGTTATAGAAAAGAATTAGATAGAGAACCTTTAGTATTAGATGAAAATTTAACACTTCTTGCTACTATCAGAGCTATGGAACTAGCTTATTATAATAATGTAAGTCATGTTAGACCTAATGGTAAGTCTTATGCTTCTATTCTTACAGAATTTAGCATTTCACCATCTTGGAGTGGAGAAAATATTGCGGCTGGACAACAAAATGTTGAAGAGGCAGCATTATCTTGGAGAGAATCAGATGGACATTATAAAAATATGGTTAATGTAAATTTTACAAAGGTTGGTTTAGGAATGTATAAATTAGAAGGTACTGGCTATGGTATTTATTGGGCTCAACTATTTACTTCATAAAATGATTTTAAATTAAATTAAAAACAAGAGACTCACATTTTCTCTTGTTTTTTATAAGTATTATTTTTATTTAATTTTGTATTTATTTCATTACTAATTAAATAAAAATATATCTATTTCATTCTTCAATTTTTTATTCTCCTAAATTAAATTCACCTTTCATCATTTCATATATTTTTATTCTTTCTTCTTTAGTAAATATATCTTTTTGTCTTTTAAATTTACTTAAAGACCATTTCCAAAAATTATATCCAAAATGTTTATCAGCATATTTTTTGTTAAATAAATTTACTTCATTTTTATATCTTGGTACAAAATGGAAATGAACGTGTGGATTCTCATTATCCCTATAGGCATTATTCATTAGACAAGAAAAATTAAACATAGTTGCATTAAATAACATTTTGCAAACCCTTTCCAATTCCTTTTCTAATTTGCCTAATTCTATCCAATCATCATCTGTTAAATCACTCAAAGACTCTTTATTGCAACTAATAATGGAATATCCAATAAACTCTTGACACCAATCACCAAATATAACTTCCCATGTTTTACCCTTAAATAATACCATTAATTTACCTCACGTTCTATTATTTATTATCAAAATTATTATATATTACTTAATAAATAATCGCAACGTATTATTTCGCAATTATTGTTATATGTTAAGACTTTGTATCTTTTTAACATTTTCATTAATCTTTTTTTCTTGTTAAAAATTTAGTTTGACTTTCTAATGGAAAAAATATATTATTTTTACTAATTCCAAAGTAAGCATAAGTCAATTTATCTAAACCATTTTGATATGGTTTAGGGCATCTTTCACATCCAAGTAAAGCTTTAATTTCTTCATCTGTATAACTATCAAAACAAGTAGCGATTAAATTATCCAAAAAAGAAGTATTACCAATGTTAAATATTTTTTTTATTTCAGCTAATTTATTATACATACTTGGATCAAGTTTTTGCATAAGAGTGCCTTGTTGAATACGAAGTAATCTATAATTATCAGTTGAGTTTTTATGAACATATTCATCACGGCACTTTAAAAAGTTATCATATTCTTTTTCAATAAAAATTAAATTATAATCTTTATTTTCTATTCCATTTTCCCATATATCAAATACTCCAGCAGCATAATGATAAGGATATTCGAGGGTCTTCTCATCAAGCTTACCATAAGTTATATCATGTAGTATTTGTGAGTGACGGCCAAAAGGCTTTATCTTAATTTGTTCATAGTCATCACCTTTAAGACTTTCTATATTTAAAAAATTGCCATCTCTTAAAATCATCAAGTCAAATTTTCCTAAATCTTCTCTTTCGCAATGAATCGTTGGATGGCATAAACAGTTTAAACCAAAGGCCGTATCAACACTACTTTCAAACATAACTTCTCCACTAAAGGATAAATCTGGTTTTTCAAACTGGTATTTAATTTCTGATACCCACGATCCGTTTTTACCAGGAATATCTCCTTCTGGATCATTAATAAAACGAGCTTCCGATATAGGAAATGTAGCGTTTAATTTGCCCACAGAAGATGATGTATTCATTATTACTATCCCATTATTAAAGTATAATTCACCTATAATATTCATGCTCTTATCATATATTTTAAGTTTAGTAAATTCATCAATATATTCTTTTTCTTCTAAAATAAAATTAAATAAATTTAAAAATATACAAGCAGCACTAGTATTTTGGGCTAAAGTCAAATATTTTCTCATAATCCTTCTTTCCAATATTTATATATAAATTTGTGGTATATATTATCTTTTTAAATTAATTTCAATATCATCAATAGTTCTATTTTTGGCATAATAACATAGTATAAGTGCTTCTTTCAAAATCATACGTCTACCATAGATACTTTTATACCATGAATCAATATCAGTAATATTATCTTTGACACCACATCCATAAAGTAAAGTATCATTATTTAATAACTTTCTAATCATTGCAAAGCATCTTTTTAAATGAAAATCTGAAGTAATTAAAGCAAGAGAAGTATCATCAATATTATATTGTTCTTTTAATATTTGTAAAAATAAATTAATATTTTCAAAGGTACTTCTAGATTTGCTTTCAACAATTATATCACTATCAGGGACATTATGTTTCAATAAAAATTCTCGCATTTTAAAAGCTTCTGGTGTTTTTCTATCTTTATTTAAATATCCGATGCCTCCTGTTAAAACTAATTTATCAATTAAATCGTCATTATATAATTTTAAGGCTTCTTCTATTCGATATGGAATCATTGAAACACCACCAAAAACAATTCCAAAATCAGTCTTATTTTCTACTTTTGGATATTGAGTGTCAAAAACAACTTCCTCTAAACTATATCTGCTATTATATTTAGTTAATAATTCAATATAAGGAATTTCACTTAATTTCATAGATTCACCTCTTAATTTATTTAGTTATTTTAATTTATTATATAACATTTGTCAACAAATCTAGTTTATTAGCTTTATTAGTTTTTTCTTTTTCAAATATGTCATTATACACACATATCTAGATAGTTTGTAAATATTTAATTTTTTTGTCCCATAGCCTATTTCTACCATTTTGGCGGCGTTGCCAAAATGATCATCAAATGTTATTAAAAATTTTTTATTATTTTGTAATTATTTAATATGTATTACTACATGTTCTTTTAATCAACCCTTTTTGATTCATAAAATAGTTATTGAATATATGTTTTGTGTCAATAAAAGAGATTTATATTATGATTATGCGTTACTTTTGATATAATAGATTTATATGAAAGTAGGTTATTCAATGAATAAAGTAGTTATTTTTGACTGGGGTGGCGTATGTGAAAGTCACGAAAATAATCTAAAAGAATTACAGGATGCAAAAATAAGAGTTTTTAAAAGATTTAATAATAATTTAAAAGATGAAGAGATTCTTGATAAATTTGCATATAGGACTTCAAATAATTTATCATTGGGAATAACAAATAAAAAAGAAGATATTTTAGACTGGGTTAATTATGTTCAAAAAAAGATGAATGTCAATGTTTCATTTGACGAATTCAAAAAAATTTATGAAGAAGAATTTGCAAAAATTACTTATTACAAAGATGTTGTTATGTATGCTCATTCTCTTAAAAACAGGTGTAAAATTGCTATTCTATCTAATCTCACTCCATTTGACAAAAAAAGAATAAATGACCAATATGATTTAAGTAAATTTGATTATGTCTATCTTTCTTTTGAATTAGGAATGCAAAAACCAAACCGAGATATCTATGAATATGTCTTAAAAGATATAAATATTAAACCACAAAACATCTTATTTATTGATGATGATGAAAATAACATAAAGATGGCTAAAAAGTGTGGCTGGAATACTTGTCAAGCATACGGATATGAACTTGATAAAATTAAAAAGTCTGTAGACAATTTTTTAAAACAATAAAATACATATTTCATTGAACATATTATTTTTTTCTACAAAGTAATATTGAATCTTGTATAATCTTGGGATTCCAACTATTAAAATTAACACCCAAGAATGTTTTTAACTCTACTTGATAATCACTAAGTAATGCATAAATTTTTTCTAAATCATAAATGAGAGAATAATCAGATTCATAAGGAGTAACTTTAGTAGTGGCATATAAATAACTAATTAATAATAAGCCATTATCATTTAGTAAACTAGCCATTTTATCAGTCATCTCTTTTATTTTTTCAAAACTTCTTAAAAATGGGCCTATACTTGATAACCAAATATTATCATATTTTTGTTTTATTTCTGTTAAGAATAAATCACCAGTTATAAATTTAGGCTTAATATATTCTAATTTATCTTTTAATTCTTTATAATTAGTACTATTTAAATAAGAATTAAATAAATTAAGACTTTTATCATCGCTTTCATCCTTACTAAATAATTCTTCTCTAACTAATAAAGGGTCAAAATTAGAAAATAACTTATTCCAAAAAATATATGAATCATTATCAAGGAATTTTAATTCATTAGTTACTTTATTAAATAATTCTTTATTAAAAACATTATAATTATCCTGAAACTTTTTAGGATAATCAACAAATCTTAAAAACAAACGGAAATCATCTATATTCATAATAATTAAGGAAGCTACCTTTAAATAATAGTAATATCTAGAATAAGGGTTAATATCTAAAAGTGTTATATCTGTGCAACCTTTATCTATAGCGTTTATTACTTGGTCGCCTGAACTACCAACTGTAAGTAAGCTATGATCTTTTAGAGGAAAATAATCAATATAGCCACTAATATTTTCAGTAGTAAAAGGATACATCTTATTAAATCTCCCACATTTTTCATCAACATAGTAATTACTACATCTTAATAAAGCATTATTTAAATTTCTCGCTAGTTCATCATTCATAACACATTCCTTCTATTTCTGTCATTTTTTTAAAAGTAATTATTAATATTTTTTTATAATTTTAAATATTGATTGATAATTTTACAACAAATTCGCGACACTTTTTTTATACGAATATGGCATTACTAAATAAAATTATCAGGATAATGAATTAAAGGTTTAGTTCTAACTCTTTTTCGTTCATTTTCCATTTCTTGTAATCTTTCTAAAAGTACCTCTTCTTCTTTGCTTCCTGATGGAGTAAAAATATTTTCTCCTCTTAAATGATTTATAGAAGTATATATATCTCTTTCTGTTTTAGCAAATCCTATTTCATTTAATACATCAAATTCACTAATTCTATCATTGTTATTTTTAAAGACATTATTTAACTTAATGCCTCTTTCTTCAAAAGCATTATAAATAGCCGCAAAAAATCTCAATGGGCTTTCTACACCAAAGCGAACATACTCCCGCCATTCTTTCTTTTCTATTAAATATTTTATAAGTGAATTTTTATTTACAGCAGTCCAATAAGTATAATTATCATTACCCACATCACTTATTTTAATAACATCTTTGACTTCTTCAAATACTTCTAAATACTCTAGTTTATATATTTGAGGAATTGGACAACCAATATTTTCTAAAAACCATTGCTTTATTTCTTCACTATTTTCAAAAAAGAAAGGTTTTATAGGATATTGAACATTATAAACTTCACCAGAAGGAATAATACCATTTTTAATAGGCATAATCATATACAATTTATTACTCATAAAAAATCTCCTTAATTACTGGTTATTATAACATGTATACTTTTAGATGTAAATTAATGAAAGAAAAATCAATGAATCCATATAAACCGCATGATGAGATAATGGTAAGCATTAATGGTCATATAATATATCTTTTTTCAAATTGAATATAAAAAAACAAACCGCAAAGGATTTATTTCATGCCGGTATCTTGTGAACTTTTTTAGCAAAGAAGTCTTATAAATCTTTAGGTGACTTATTCATTAAAATAGTAATATTTTTCTTGCTAAAAATTATAAAATATTATATTATATTTTCTCGTAAGGAGGTTTATTTATGGATATAGTAAAACTATGCAATTTAATTGATACTTTAGACGTTTCAGATAGTGAAAAATATTATACCAAATTAATACTTATTCGTAGTCTTGAAGGACATCTATTAGGACATTATTTAGGTGAAGAGTATGGAATAAAACCACATTATATAGGTTATGAATATAAAATAAAAGGTATGTGTATTGGAAACTATGATCTTATTAAAGCCCTAAATATATATAAATCTACTTGTTCTGATTCAGTATATTTAGGTGAAGGCGATTGGGGTAGAAAAGAAGAAACCAGTGGAAGTTGTCCCGCATCTTTATTTACTACTGATACAGAAGAAGATGTTATGCTTAAGTTAAGAAAAAATAATATTTTTAAAAAGAAATAAGACTATTAAATATTAAAAAAACGTACTAAAATGATGATAGACAAAAAAATCATCATTTTTATTTTTGCTAAAATATTAAAATTTATCTTTTTTCAAATTGGCTATAAAAAAAAACAAACCCCAAAGGATTTGTTTCATCTTCTAAATGGCGCCCGATGTAGGACTCGAACCTACGACCTAACGGTTAACAGCCGTGCGCTCTACCGACTGAGCTAATCGGGCATTACTCCATAAGTATAATACGAAAAACATGCTGTTGTCAACAAGTTTTTGCGCTTTTTTTAAATATCAATTCCGTAAAAAGCAAGAGGTACTAAATAATAATAATTCTCTTGCTTTTTAAGAAAAAATAAATTTATAAAAATTTTTTTAATTCATCGATATTTTTTTCTAATGTGGTTTTTAACTTATTGGCAAGAACTATTATTTCAGCATCTTCTATTTTGTATGCATTAAGCTTTTCTGTTATTTCAATAACACCTTTGTTAGTTCCTTCCATCATCATTTTAGCTATCGTTTGATCAGATGAATCTTTTAACATTTTCACTTCACTCATCATTTTACTGCCCATTTTAGCCATCATGCCCAATTCTTCATTATTTTTACCATATTTTTTTAAAATATCTTTAGCTTCTTTAGAAATAGTTTGATATTCTTCTCTTTCATTTTTTAATAATTTTAAAAATTTTTCTTCTTCAGCTTTGGTAATGACATCATCAATACCCACTACTCCCATTTCAGCATTCTTATAAATGTAATTTAAAAATTCTACTTCTTCACTCATATTTTTATTCAAAATAAATCACCCATTTTAATTATGGATGATTTTTTATAATTTATACTTCTTGAACAACCGCAATAATCATTGGTTTACATTCAGTCTCTTCAAATAAATAATTACTTAATTTTTCTCTAATTTCTACTTTTATTTTATTATAATCAACAAAAGTAGGGGTAATATTTTGATTAATTATTTCTTCACATATTTTTTTAATTTCAATAATTAAATCTTTAGAATCTTTAACATAGATAAATCCTCTAGTTGTAACTTCTGGACCTACTAACATAACTTTATCTTTTTTAGAAATTGTAGCACTGATTAAAACAATACCATTTTCCGCTAGCATCTCCCGGTCTTTAATAACTAGCTCACCGACGTCTTCACTTGAATTACCATCGATTAGGACATCATTAACTTTAACTCGTTCTGGTTTATCAACTAATTTACCATCAACAAATGTTATAACATCGCCATTTTGTTTTAATAAAATATCTTCTGATTTAATACCTAATTTATTAGCTAAATTAGCATTATTTACCATATAACGATATTCACCCTTAACTGGCATATAGTATTTTGGTTGAACAAGTTTTATCATAAGCATTAAATCTTCACTTGATGGGTGATGCAATATTACTTTATCACTTGGAATATTGACAATATTACAACCAAATTTAGCTAATTCATTTTCTAATTTTACTAAAGCTTTTTCATTATTATCATATCTAGGCTCAGCAAAAACAATCGTATCAGTAGCTTTTAAATTAATAAATTTATCATAACCATGTAATATTTTACTAATACTAGCAAAAGGATTAGCTCTTTCATCACTAATTAAAAGAATTGCATTATCATCATTAATATTAGATAAATCACCAATAATTCCATCTTCAACATCTAGATATTTCTCACTTATAGCAAAATTAACAACATTTTGTAATTTTTTACCCATAATAACAATTTTACGATGACTGTTTCTCGCAGCATTAAAAATATCATTAATAGTATATAAGTGATATGGTAAAATAGAAAATAATAATCTTTTTTCATTATGTTTTACCGTATCTTTAAAAAATTCTTCTAAACGATGATTAGGTGAAGTATGGCCTTTTCTTTCTGAAAAAGTCGATTCACACATCATGCATAAAACACCTTGTTTACCAATATAAGCAATTTTTCCTAAATCCATATCATATGCCCCAAGCATGGTTGGATCAATAACAAAATCACCTGTATAACAAATTGCCCCATCTTTAGTATTAATAATATACATTACGGCATCGGGTATACTATGGGATACTGAAATAGGGAAAATAGATACATTATTTTCAAAATTGATTTTACGATGAGGTTTTATTTCGATAATATTTTTTTCAAGTATACCATGTTCACTTAAAACAAATTTAGTAAATTTTGTTGCATAGATTTTAATATTTGGCAAATCATTTACTAAATCAACTACACTACCCATATTTTCACTATGACCATGAGTAATAAATAATCCTTTAATTCTCTTTTTATTTTTAACTAAATAACTAAAATCAGGCATAATATAATCAATACCTAAAAGATTAGAATTAGCATACTTTAATCCACAGTCAAAGACAAAAATATTGTCATCTATTTCAACGACATAACAATTTTTCCCATTTTCAGCAAGACCACCCAAGCCAAAAATTTTAATTTTACTCATTTAACACACGCCTTCTTTGCTTTTCACTTTTAATTTCTAAAGTTTTTTTCAATAAATAAATTATAACAAAAAAAAGATTTTAAATCAATCTCTTTCTGTTAAAACTCAGGATAAAGACATGAAAAACTAACTAAAAAATATTGACAAATAGATAAAATCAGAGAAAAAGAGAAAATATATA
>CANQGF010000020.1 GCA_947601485.1 uncultured Bacilli bacterium | reverse complement strand
TCACTGGGATTGGCAATAGAGCATTTTAAAATATTTATATCAATTCCTGCTATAAAACATAAATAAGAATATAATTCACAAGAGTTATATGTGGCTAAATTAGAAACTATAGACATTTCTTTTAACATTTCAGTATTATTTAATTCACGATTATTAAATAAATTTAATGCTTTGTAAAATAAAGGATCTTCTTTTATTGTAGTTAAATGATATAAAAAATCGTATGGTAAAGATATTTCTAGACGACGAGTAAGAAAATAATAGCCTAAACCAAAATATGGATACATTTCAGTTGTTGGTAAATCAATTTCCAAAATAATTCCTTCTAAATGTTCATCTATATTATCTTTAGTCCAAAGTAAGGTATCAGCTAAACTTGGATAAAAATATTTTTTCATAACACCATCATTGAAAAAATTGTTGTTTGATCCTCTTTCCCAAAAATCACTGAAACCATCTAAATATTCATAAGATGGAGAAAAAGCATGGCAATTTAATAAATTCTCTTGTTCATTAAAATAACCTTGCAAAATATCTGAATTTTTTTTTGAAATATTTGAATCAAGATAGCGATATAATTTCATAAAATTGCTCCTCGTAATAAAAGATATTATATTATTAAATATATAAAAATACAATAATAATTCTACTGAAAGATTTTCTACATTTTGAAAAATCTTTCAGTGACAGTGAAAGATTTATTGACTTTTAAAAAATCTTTCAGTATAATGTAATTGGTGATAATAGTGATAAAAAGAGAACATTATTTAAAAAAAATAAGAGAATTTTATGATTCTGATTTAATTAAAATTATAACCGGAATAAGAAGATGTGGTAAATCAGTTATTTTAGAGCAAATAATGAGTGAAATAAAAGAAAAAAGCAATAATATAATTTATTTAAATTTTGAAGATAAAAGAGTTTTATCTAATATCGATAGTGATAGTAAACTAATTGAGTATGTTGATAAAAATAGAAAAAAAGGTAAATGTTATTTATTTTTTGATGAAATACAACTTTTAGATAATTGGCAAGATGCTTGTAAAACTTTACGTTTAAGCAATAATTCTATATTTATAACCGGATCTAATTCTAAATTATTATCTAAAGAATTTACAAAAGAATTGAGTGGTAGATATGTATCTTTTGGAATAAGACCATTTGTATACAAAGAAATACTTGAGTATACAAAAGAGTTAAAAAAAGACTATAGTATAACGGATTATTTGATATGGGGTGGATTTCCTAAAATTTTTGAATTTGATTCTCTTGATGCCAGAAGACAATATTTAAATGATTTAGATGATACTATAGTTATTAATGATTTAATTAATAGATATAAAATAAAAAAAGAAAATTTATTTAAAAGTTTAGTTAATTATGTTTTAAAATCTAATGGAAGAATTTTTTCAGCTAGTTCAATAAAAGATTATATTAAAGGAAAAAGTGAAAATTGTTCAATTAATACAATTATTAAATATCTAGATTATTTAGAAGAAGCTTTTATAATTGATAAAGTTAAACAATATTCTTTAAAAACTAAATCTGAATTAGCGTATTATTATAAATTATATAATACTGATGTTTCCCTAAATTCCATTCGTACTTTTGATAATAAATACGATTTAAGTCACAATTTAGAAAATATTGTCTATAATGAACTACTTTATATGGGATATAATCTTAATGTTTATAATAATAAAGGTAAAGAAATTGATTTTATTGCTCAAAAAGAAAATAAAATATATTATATTCAAGTTGCTTACAGTTTAGTAGATGAAAAAGCTTATAATAGAGAATTTAGGGCTTTTCAAGATATAGATAATTTATCGCAAAAAATAATTATTTCTAATGATGATATAGATTATTCAACAAGTACCATAAGACATATTAAATTAAAAGACTTTTTATTAATGGATGATTTAGATTAAAGTAATTATATAAAATAATTAAATATAGTTTAAGAGAAAAAATAACATTTCTCTTTTTTAAACTAATTTATTTTATAAATCATTTTTATAAGGAGTGTCAATCTTGCAATACTTGTTTGTGTTTTTAGAGAATTTAATTTATAATATCTAGTAGGTGAACACAATGAAAGATTTAAGAGTTGTATTTATGGGAACGCCCAATTTTGCTATTAAACCACTTCTTGCTTTAAATGATATTTGTCATGTTGTTTTAGTAGTAACTAAAGAAGATGCTTATGTGGGAAGAAAAAAAGTATTAACACCATCGCCAGTGGCTATTATAGCAGAAAAAAAAGGCATTCCTGTTTTTAAACCTCATTCAATTAAAAAAAGTTATGAGGAAATTATTAAATACGAGCCTGATATTATCATAACTTGTGCTTATGGTAAGATTATACCTAAAAGTTTAATTGATTATCCTAAATATGGTTGTATTAATATTCATGCCTCACTCCTTCCTAAATATCGGGGAGCTGCGCCAATACAATGGGCTTTAATTAATGGTGAAAAAACAACTGGTGTTACTTTAATGTATATGGATGAATTTATGGATACTGGTGATATTATCATTCAAGATACTTATGAAATAAAAGATGATGATAATATTGAAACATTATTTAATAAATTAAGTGAAATGGGTTGTAATTTACTCGTAAATAATTTAGATGGTATAGTTACAGGTAAAATCCAAAGAATAAAACAAGATGAAAGTAAAGCAACCTATGCTCCGATGATAACTAGAGATATGGAAGAATTAAATTTTAATAATAATGTTTTAGATGTTTATAATAAAATTAGAGCTTTTAGTCCATATCCTTTAACTAAAACAAAAATAAATGAAGAAGAAGTTAAAATAGTTAAAGCTCATTATACTAAAGAAAAAAGTGTTGTAAATAAGCTATATATTACAAAAGATAGCTTGGGTATTGGATGTATAGATGGTATAATATATTTTGATGTTATTAAACCAGTTGGAAAACAAGAAATGAATATTAAAAGTTATTTAAATGGAAAGAAGAATTTATTATGAACGAAAAAATTAATGTCAGAAAGATTTTTTTAATAGTATTTTTTATATTATTATTTATAATTATTTCTAAATTAGCTAAAGCTCCTGATGATGAAGTAACATTACAAGAAAAATTAAAAAAATTAAATAATAATTATCAATATTCTTATGAGATTAAAATTGGGGATGTAACTTATAATTTTAGTGGTAAAGTAATGGATGATAAAGAAGCAGGAACTAGAAAAGTCAATAATAAATCTATAAAATATTATAAAGATGAAAGCTTTGCTTATGAAGTAAGAAATAGAGAATTATATCCAATTTATGATTTATATGAAAACATAGATGATAAGCTTTTAAATGTTGATTATCTTAAAAGTTTAATTAGTAATCTAAAATTTAGTCAAAAAGGCAATAGTTATACATTTAAAGTTGACAATAAAAAAATTACTATAACTACTGATAAAGATAATGTTAAAATGATTGAGATAACAGTAGGTAATGATTATTATAAATTAACTTATCGAAATATTAATGAAGTTACTTCTGTTAACTATTAGGAGGTTTATATGGGTTTTAAACTGTTTTTTGTTAATTTACTAACATTGGTAAGAATTATTGGGACTATCATTATTATACCTATTTATAATATTTATGGTGGGTTACTCGCGGGAATTATTTCTCTTATTTGTTATGCTACAGATAGTATTGATGGCTATCTAGCTCGAAAATGGCAAGTTTCTACTTTTTTTGGAGCTCTTTTTGATAGTTTAGCAGATAAATTACTTACTATTGCTAATTTTATTTTATTGTATTTAATTACTCCTTATGCTCTTATTCCCATTATTTTTGAATTATTAGTAATTGTAATTCAATATTATAAATATCGTAAAAATATTAATATTAAATCTAATATAATTGGTAAAGCTAAAGTTTGGGTACTAGCTATTTGTATTGTTTTAACTTTCTTTATTAGTGATATTAATAATATGCCATTTATTAGTAGTGCTTTTAAAAATACCATTAATACCATGCCCATTAATAAATTATATTTAATATTATTATTGCCGGCGATTATTAGTGAAATATTAACATTAGTAAGTTATATTTTAGAAATGTTTGATCCAAAGAAAATAAAGATTTTACATAAAGATAGTAAAGAATTAGAAATACCAGAAATGAATAATATAAATAAATGGCAAAAATTTAAAAATATTTGGTTAAATCCCGAATATTATCAAAAACATCAAAATGATTCTAATTTACGTAAATTAATGAAAGCAGTTAAAGAAAAATAAGTTCTCGTGTTGAACTTATTTTTTTAAGCATTAAATTTTACAGTAATATATTTTTCTTCTTGATATAAATTTTGGATGCTTCGAATAATTTTGTTGGCTAGTTCATTATTGTGTTCTTTAGATGCAATAACAACACTGATACTATTATCATCGATCTTTACAAAAGCATTAAGATTAAATTCATCTTTAATTAATTTTTTTATTTTACTTTCCGATGCTTTAGAGTTATTTAATTTTTGTAAGTTTTCATAAGCGGTGTTTTTTTCTTGAACACTACTTTCAGCATTTAATAAAATGTTTTGGTATTCTTCCATTAAAGCTTGTTTTTCTTCATCACTTTCTACTTCTAAAGCCACTAAAACATCTGATTCATCAATTTCAATAATTTCTTTGATACTATTATCATCGGCTTTTAAAACACTTTCAACTTCATCATCAATACTCACATAATAAATTCCCAAAATTAAAATTAATGAGAATAAAGTTACAAACCATAAATTTTGTTTATTAATCATTTTTATCACCCTTTTTGTTACTAAATCTTATGAGATTTGGTAACAAAAATGCTAAATTTTTAAAAAAAGTTTCAAAAATTAGAAGGAAATTGGACTTTAAGCGCGATATATATTAGTAGAAGGGAGAAAAAAATGAATAAAATAAAACCGATAATGCAAAACGATTTTAAAGATTGTGGCATCTGTTGTATGGAATGGATTATCATTTATTATGGTGGCTATATTTCTTTAGAAAAATTAAGAGAAGATACCTTTACTGATAAATCAGGCACCAATGCTTATCATTTAGTAAATGCCTTTCATAAATGGGGTTTTGATGCGATGGGTTTAAAAGAAAGTGATATTACTAGTACTACATTATCTTTTCCTTTAATAGCTCATTGTCATTTAAAAAATGGTTTAGAACATTTCATTGTGGTTAAAAAGATCAATAAAAATTCCGTATATATAATGGATCCTGGAATTGGCGATTGTAAAATGACCATTTCTGAATTTAATACCATTTTTACTTCCCATGTTATTTTAGTAAAACCTCGTAGTAATATTATCAAAATGGCTAAAGGCTTAAAAATTAGTACTTTGTTTTATAATATTTTAAAAGAGGAAAAGTTTTTGGTTTTTAAAATAATTTTAACAAGTATGATGATAACTATGATAACCATATTAAGTAGTTTTTATTTAAAAATAGGTAGTAATTTACTTAATAGTAACAAAGATTATCTAAAATATTTAATGGGAATATTTTTGATAGTTGTATTACTTAAAGTGATTTTTTCCTACATTAGAGATTATTATATAAACCATTTAAATAATAAAGTGGATGTCATAGTTTATCCTGAATTTTTAAAACATATTTTTTATCTCCCTTTTAAAAGCATCAAAAGTAGAAGTACCGGAGAAGTTATAACGAGAATAAACGATTTAAATAATATTAAAAGTTTATTTTCAGATATTTTTGTTTCGGGCTTTTTAGATACTTTGATGATGCTTTCCTCGACTATCATTTTATATATTATTAGTAAAAAATTATTTTTAATTCTCTTTATAGGTATGATAATTTATATGATTTTTGGAATCTATATTAGTAAAATTATTTATCATAAAGTATCGGAAAATATTGATTTGCAAACAGCTTTTAATAGTTTAATTACAGAAAGTATAACGGGTTTAGAAAGCTTAAAAAACTTAAATATTATTAAAGAATGGCTTTTTAAAATCGAAAAAACTTTAGCGCAATTTTTCTTTCATAATTACGAATTCAATAGTTCATTTAATACTTTATCATTAGTCAAAAATCTTATTTTAGAAGGATGTTTTTTTCTCATTAATTCTTATGGCTTATGGAGTATTTTAAATGGCAATTTAAAAATCGTTAATTTATTTACTTTTGATTTAATTTTAAGTTATTTTACCACCCCAGTTTTAAATATAGTAGAAATTATTCCTAAATATAATTTTATTAAAGCTTCATTTAATAAAATTTCGGAATTTATTAACATTAAAGAAGAAGAAATTAAATTATCTCACAAAGATTTAAAGGGAGATATCATTTTTAATAATGTTTCTTATTCTTATAATAATTATGATTATATTTTAAATAAAGTTTCTTTTACCATTAAAAAAGGTAGTCATGTTTTACTAAATGGTGTATCTGGCTCGGGTAAAAGTACAATTTGTAAAATTATTCATAAAGAATTAATTCCTAATATGGGTGAGGTGACTATTGATGGAATGAATATTTTAGATATAGATTTAGGAACAATTAGACAGAATATTTTATATATTTCCCAAAAAGAAGAATTATTTACAGCATCCATCAAAGAAAATATATTGATGGAACGCTCGGTTAGTGAAGATTTTTTTCAAGATATTTGCAAGATTTGTGAACTTGAAGATATCGTCAAGAAAAAAAGTTTAAGATACGAATCTTTAATTGAAAATGAAGCCCAAAATTTATCGGGTGGGGAAAGGCAAAGAATAATTTTAGCGAGAGGATTAATTAAAAACGCTAATATCATTATTTTAGATGAAGCGTTAAGTGAAGTAGATAAGAAATTAGAAACTAAAATCATTAAAAATATTAGAACTTATTTTAAAGATAAAAGTATTATCTATATTTCGCATAAAAATCAAAAAAGTAATTTTGAAGAAGTAATTGAGGTTAAGAATGAATTATTTTAAAGTTAATTATGATAAATTAAAAAATTTAGAAGAAAAAAATTATTATCTCATTGTTATAACGGTTATCTTTATAATTCTTTATCTTTTATTAGTATCTTGTTTTATAAAAGTAAAAGAAAGGATGGAATATGCTGGTATTGTAAATGATGGTGTGTTAAAGGTAGGTGTTAATAATTCGTTCTCTGATATAATAAAAAATAACAATACCTTAAAATTTAAAGAACAAGAGATGCATTATAAAGTAAAAGAATTTGGCGAATATGAAGTTATTGATAATGAGATTTATGAAAATATATATTTGGTAGTCGATGGTCAAATTTATGATAATGAAGTAGGAGTAGTAACATTTTATTATCATGAAAATAATTTATGTAAATATATTTTTAAGTTATTTAAATAAGGAGGTAGTAATTAATGGAGTTAAATAATGAAGAAATGTATCAAATAACCGGTGGAGGTAGTGCTAGTTTTTGGACCACGGTTGGTTTTATCGCCGGTATTATCAGTTTTACAATCGGGGTCATTGATGGATTTTTCCATCCGAAGAAATGTAATTAAGGAGTTTAAGGATGAGTAATGAAGAATTAATTTTAGTTAAAGGTGGAGCTTTTTCTGCTAGTTTAGTTACTGGTTTAGTAAGTGCCTTTAAAACTATTTTTGACTTTGGAAAGGCCGTTGGCTCGGCGATTAGACGGGTATTTGCCAAGCAATTTTGTCAAATAAGTTAAAAAAGCTTTACAAAAACTAGCCTTTTTGGTTGTCAAAAATTAAGGTAAGTGTTATAATATGGCTAGTTTAAGCGAAGGGAGGGCAAAATTCATGACAAAAGTTGTAGTTCAAAATGGAGACATAAATACAGCATTAAGAAAATTCAAAGTTAAAGTAGCTAGAAGTGGTGTCCTTTCAGAAGTAAAAAAGAGAAAATTCCATGTTAAACCAGGAGTTGAAAGAAGAATAAAAAAAGAAGAAGGAATCAAAAACTCTCATAAGAGAAATCATAATTAAGGAGGATTTTAAATGTTTGAAAAAATTAATAACGATTTAAAAGATGCTTTAAAAAGTGGTGACAAATTCAAATTATCTGTTTTAAGAATGCTTAAAAGTGCAATTCAACTGGAATCTATCAATAGTAAAAAAGAAACTTCTGATGAGCTTATTATAAGTGTTCTCAAAAAACAAGTTAAACAAAGACATGATTCAATGACTGAATATCAAAATCTTGGTAAAGTGGAAGTTGCTAATGATTTAGCTAAAGAAATTGAAATATTAAATAATTACTTACCAAAAGAAGCAACCGATGAAGAAATTGATGAAGTACTAAATGATGCATTTAATGAAATAAATCCTACTAGTATGAAAGATATGGGTAGTATTATGAAATATGTATCAAGTAAATTTAGTAATGTCGATATGACAAAAGTCAGTAATAAAGTGAAAGAAAGACTAACAAAATAGTCTTTTTTTCTTGTGCTCAAAATATAATTTAATGATATGAAAAATTTACATTTTAGAGAATATTTTAAAAATTTTTTATATGATTTAAATGATTTCATAACTATTTATGAAAATAATTTGCATGTGTTTAATTATGATAAATTAAATAAATTAAGTAGCGATGAAATAATACTTACTATTCAAAATAAAAAGGTTTTAATTAAAGGTGAAAAATTAAAAATTAAGCAAATGACTAAACAAGAGTTACTTATAAATGGAAAAGTTATCAAAGTGGAGTTTGTTTATGAAGAATAATCAATTATGGGTTAAAATAAATGGCAGTAACTACTACAAAATATTTACTCGTTTAAATGAAATAGGCATATCAATTTACGATAATAAAATATATAATGACTTTGTTTTAATTTTAACAAATATGCAGGATTATGAAAAAATTACCAAGTATCTTGTTAGTTATGATTGCACGATTTATGAAATAACGGGATTAAAAAAAGCTAAAAGATTTTTTCATAAATATCTTATTTTTACTATTGCGTCTATTTTAAGTATCATTATGCTCATTTTAGTTAATAATATGATTTTTCGTATTGATATTAAAAGTAATAAAAAAGCAGTGCAAGAATTAGTAAAGACGAGTCTTCTAAAATATGATTTAAAGCCCTTAAGATTTAAAATTAGTCATCAAAAAATTGAAAGCATTGTAAAAAAGATTTTAGATGAAAATAAGGATACTTTAGAATGGATGGAAATTGAATATCAAGGATTGATTATGAATGTTTATGTTACGGAAAAAATTATTCCTGAAGAAAGTCAAAATAGACCCTTTTGTGATATTATTGCGACAAGTGATGCCAAGATAAGTAGTATGAATATTTATAGAGGAGTTCCTTTAAAAGAGATAAATGATTATGTTACTAAAGGAGATGTTATTTTAAGTGGAGAAATCACTTATAATGATGAAGTGAAAAATAGAGTATGTGCAAGTGGCGAAATATATGGTGAAGTATGGTATAAAGTAAAAACGACAGTACCATTTGTAGAAGAATATATAGAATACACTGGTAAAAATCGTTATAATTTTAATGTTAAAATTAATGATAATAAATATAGTATTTTAAAAAGTAGAATTCAAAATAAAAAGTTAGAAGAGACTAATTTATATAAATTAAATGACTTTGAAATTAATTTAGTTAAAGAAAGAGAATATGTTAAAAAAACAAGAATTTTAACTGAAGAAGAAGCTTATAATAAAGCATTATCTTTGGCAAGTGAAAAAATTAATTTAAAATTATTAGCAAATGAAGAAATATTAGTGAAAAAAGTTTTGAAAAAAGAGGTAAATGATAGTACAATATATTTAGAGGTATTTATCGCTACTAAAGAAAATATCGGAGAAGTGAGAGAAAATAAGGAAAGTGATTTAAATGATAGCGGAAATAATAAACAAAATAGTGAATAATATTTGGCCTATGCTTGTTGTATTTATCATTGCGATTGCTTTTTTACGCTTTTTCTATTTACAAAATCATCGTGAAAGATTTTGTCTTCATAAAGAAATTAGTTATTTAGTTTCTATTTTATATATATGGTTATTATTTGAAATTTTAACAAGTACAGAAACCAATACTATGAGTGGTTATAATTTAATTCCTTTTCGGGAGATCTTTCGTTATAAAGTTGGTAGTGACATGTTCAATTTTAATGTCATTGGTAATATTTTGATTTTTATTCCTTTTGGTTATTTAATAGGTAAATATGTTAATCCAAGGAATATCTTACCAGTTATTGTTACTTCTCTTGCTACAAGTATAAGCGTTGAATTTGTTCAACTAAAGATTGGTCGAAGTTTTGATATTGACGATATTATTTTAAATATTTTAGGTACCATCATTGGTTATTTAATTTATATAGGATTTTCGGCGATTAAAAGACATCTGCCAAATGCCTTAACAAGTGATACTTTTTATAATATTATTACAATTATATTAATTATTTTATTTGGAATATATATTTTTGGGTATTGGGGTGTTGTATTTAGATGATTGATTATAAAATTACTAATGAATATGGTTATGATAAAGATTATGATTATTTAAATGATGTTATCAAATTAACTTTACAAAGAGAAAAAGTAAAGAATGCTAATTTTAGTATTGTTTTTGTAGGTAACGAAAAGATTCAAGAATTAAATAAAAATTATCGTTCTATTGACCGGGTTACTGATGTTATTTCTTTTGCTTTTGAAGATAATGAAAAAGTAATTGATAATAGTATGCGTTTTTTAGGTGAAATTTTTATTTGTATTCCACGGATGGAAGAACAGGCTAAAATGTATGGTCATAGTGAGGTTAGAGAATTAGCCTTTTTAACAGTTCATGGCCTTTTACATTTATTAGGTTATGATCATCAAACAAAAGAAGAAGAAGAGGTTATGTTTGGTATTCAAGAGGAAGTGTTAAGTAAAGATGAAAGATTCAAAAGAAGTTAAAAAAGAAGTTAGTTTATTTCGAAATTTATTAAATAAATGTAAATATACTTTGCAAGGGCTTAAGTATTGTTTTGAAAACGAGTCATCTTTTTTAATCGTGGCTCTTTGCTGTTGTATCATTATTGTTTTAGGTATTGCCTTTGATATTGATTTTTTGGAATGGGTTATTTCCTTTGGCTCAATGGGCTTAATTATGGTTGTCGAAGTTCTTAATACTGCGATTGAAGCAACAGTTGATATGGTTACAAAAGAATATAATGAATACGCTAAAATTGCAAAAGATTGTGGCTCTGCAGCGACGGGGATAATGAGTGTTTTAGCAACGGTGGTTAATATGGTTATTTTCATCCCTTATTTTATAAAATTATTTTTAGACATTTTTTAGGAGGTTTAAATGAAGAGTGGTTTTGTTAGTATTGTTGGTCGTCCTAATGTTGGAAAAAGTACTTTATTAAATACCATTTTAGGTAGAAAAGTAACCATTACCTCTAATGTTTCTGGAACAACGAGAAATATTATTGAAGGTATTTATCACGCTCGTGATTATCAAATAATATTTGTTGATACCCCTGGAATTAGTAAACCTTTAAATAAATTAGGCAAAGTATTAAATAAAGAAGCTTATGCTTTAACTAAAGATGTCGATGCCATATTACTCGTGGTAGATATTGCTAGTGGTATTGGTTCAGGGGATAAATTCTTAATGGATGCTGTTTCTAAAAATCACATACCTGTAATTTTAGTTATTAATAAGATTGACCGCGTATCGAAAGAAACTTTAATTATGGCTATCAATGAATTTAAAGATTATAACTTTGCGGAAATTGTTCCTGTATCCGCTAAAGATAATGATAATGTAGCGCATCTTATTACTGTAATTCAAAAATATTTAAAAGATGATGTTAAATATTATGATGATAATATGATAACTAGTAGTAGTATTCCTTTTATGGCATCTGAAATAGTAAGGGAGAAATTACTTCAAAATACGATGGATGAAGTACCACATTCTATTACTTGTCATACGATAAAATTAGAAAATAAAAAAGATATTGTTAATATTAGTATTGATATTATTGTTGATAAACCTAATATTAAAAAAATTATTATTGGTAAAGATGGCGATATGCTTAAAAAAGTCGGAATATTATCTAGACATGAATTAGAAGAAATGTTTCATAAAAAAGTTTATTTAGAATTATATGTTAAAGTTATTGAAAATTGGAAAGATAAAGAAAAATATTTAAAAGAATTAGGTTTCTTTGATTATGAATAAAATTTTTAAAAACCTTTCAATATAATAATGGAAGGTGATGAAAATGAATAAAAAAGAAGCTTGGGAAAAATTTAAAAATAGTGGTAAAATTGAAGATTATTTAAATTATAAAAAATGTAAATAAGGTGGTAATGTGTTAAAAAAGATTGAGGGCTTTGTTTTATCGGAAACTCCTTTTGGAGATACGTCAAAAATTATTAACGTTTTAACTAATAAAGGAATGAAAGGTATTCTTTGTAAAGGAGCCTTAAATATTAAAAGTAAAAATAGAGTTCCCACAATGAAATTTACTTTAAGTGCTTTTACGATATATGATAAAGAAGATAAACTCTCAATTTTATCCTCTAGTGATGTAATTAATAATTATTCTCACATTAAAAGTGATATAACATTAATTAGTTATGCTTCTTATTTATATGATTTAGTTTATCAAATTTTAAAACAAGATATGAATACTTTATATTATGAAAGTATTTATGAAAATTTTAAAAATGGTTTAAATAAAATTGAAGAAGGGTTAGATCCCATTGTTATAACTAATATTTTAGAAGTTAAATTTTTAGATTATTTGGGAGTAGGACTTAATCTTACTAGTTGTAGTATATGTGGCAATAAAAAAGATATTGTAACATTATCTAGTGAACGAGGCGGATTAATTTGTAAAAATTGTTATAGTGGCGAAAGAATCCTTCCTTTAAGTATTATCAAAGTTCTTAATATGTATTATTTAGTAGATATTAAAAGTATTTCAAAATTAGCTATTAAAAAAGAAATAATTAATGAAATAAATCAATTTTTAAGTAATTATTATGATGATTATACAGGCCTTTATTTAAAAAGTAAGAATTTTTTAAAGACCATTGAAAAGTTATGAAATATCTTTACACATAACTTTTTTTATGCTTTAATTTTATTAGGTGATTAAGGTGGCCAATTTAGTTTTTAAACATAGTGTAATGAATGCTGGTAAAACAGTTAATATCTTACAAAATGTGTTTAGTTATGAAGAAAAAGGGTTTAAAGTAATTGTTATTAAATCAGAAAAAGATACTAAAGGAAATGATCACATCGTTGCAAGAAATGGCTTAAATAGAAAAGTAGATATTTTACTTCCTTTAGATGGTTCTTTATTTACTGAAGAAAACTATAAGATATATTATACAGCTAAAATAATTTTAGTTGATGAAGTAGAACTTTTAAGTAAAAAGCAAATTAAAGAATTATGGATGATAGCTCATTTAATAAATATTCCAGTTATTTGTTATGGCTTAAGAAGTAATTTTCATGGTGAAATATTTAGTGAGGGTGTAGGAGAATTATTTGCTATCGCTGATATTGTTGAAGAAATTGGTGGTAGTAGTGTTTGTGCTTGTGGTAAAAAAGCTGTATTTAACGGCCGAAAAGAAAATGATCGGTTTACTGATGAAGGACCTACGATAGTTATCGATGATGGGACTCAAAGACAATATGAATATGTGCCACTTTGTGCTGATTGCTATTTAAAATATGTTAAAATAAATAGTAATGAAGCTAAACAATTAACTGATTTAGTTAATCGAGTTAAATAAAGGAGAATTTTTATGGAAAAAGTAACAATGGATGAATTAGTAAATTATAGTAAAAATTATGGTTTTATATATCAAGGTAGTGAAATATATGGAGGACTTGCTAATGCATGGGATTATGGCCCTTTAGGTGCTTTATTAAAACAAAATGTTAAAAATATATGGTGGAAAAAGTTTGTTCAAGAATTACCTTATAATTATGGGCTAGATTCCGCTATCTTAATGAATCCTAAAGTTTGGGTAGCATCAGGTCATGTAGCCTCTTTTGCTGACCCACTTATCGATTGTAAACATTGTAAAGCAAGATTTAGGGCTGATAAATTAATTGAAGATGCCACTAAGGGAAGTGTTACCGGTGATGGTTTATCTGAAGAAGAATTGATTAAATATATTAAAGATAATAATATTACTTGTCCTAAATGTGGAAGTAGTGATTTTACTGATATTAGAAAATTTAATTTATTATTTGAAACTAGTCAAGGAGTAACAGAAGATGCTAAAAGTAAAATCTATTTAAGAGGAGAAACAGCTCAAGGAATATTTGTTAATTTTAAAAATGTAGAAAGAAGTATGCGAGCTAAAATCCCTTTTGGTATAGCGCAATATGGAAAGAGTTTCCGTAATGAAATAACTCCTGGTAACTTTATTTTTAGAACAAGAGAATTTGAACAAATGGAATTAGAATTTTTCTGTAAACCAGGTACAGAATTAGAATGGTTTGGTTTTTGGAAAAATTATTGTCTTGATTTTCTCAAACTTTTAGGTATTCAAAATGAAAATTTAAAATATCGTGATCATGCTAAAGAAGAGTTATCTTTCTATAGTAATGCCACGACCGATATCGAATATAATTTTCCTTTTGGCTGGGGTGAGTTATGGGGGATTGCTTCAAGAACTGATTATGATTTAAATACTCACATGGAACATTCGGGTGAAGATTTAAGATATCTAGATCCTGTAACTAATGAAAAATATTTACCGTATGTTATTGAACCATCTCTTGGGGTTGATCGTTTAATTTTAACTATTTTATCTGATGCTTATACAAAAGAATTAGTTGATGATGAAGAAAGAGTAGTATTAAAAATTCATCCTGCTTTAGCACCAATCAAAGTTACTATCCTACCTTTAGTTAAAAAAATTCATAGTGAAAAAGCTAATGATATTTATGCCAAATTATGTAAATATTTTTCTTGTTCTTATGATGATGCTGGTAGTATTGGTAAACGTTATCGTAGGTGTGATGCTGTTGGTACACCATTTGCTATAACTATCGATGATGAGACATTAAATAATAATACTGTAACCGTTAGATTAAGAGATACAATGGAACAAATTACGATTAATATTGACGAAATAAAAGACTATGTAGAGAGTAAAATAGTCTTGTAAAAAATTTATTTCTTTGATAGAATTAAATAGTATTAAGAATAATATGGAGGGATTTATATGGCATTTAGTAAAATTAAAGATTTGTTTAAAAATGATGAAGATTTAGACATTACCGGAACTGAAGATGAATACTATAAAATTTCCGAAGCTGATGCCTTAAAAGGTGCTCAAAGTGCAGGTAGTAAGATGATTCTTCTTGAACCAAGAAGTGTTTCTGAAGCTCAAGCTATTGCAGATCATTTAAAAAGTCGTAATAGTGTTGTAGTTAATTTAAAAAGAGTTACTAGTACGCAAGCAAAAAGAATTATTGATTTTCTAAGTGGTTGTATTTATGCCATTGGTGGGGGCATGCAAAAAATTGGTGTTGGTATTTATTTATGTACACCAAAGAATGTAAATGTTCAAGGCCAAATTACTGAAGATAGTGATAAAGGAAAGACAGATCGAGAAGACGATTTAGAGTGGTAAAATAATTTATAAGTTGGAGCTGTGATTTTAATGAGAAAATTTAATAATAGTTTTCCAGGATATAATAAAAATGAAGTTAATTCTTTTGTACAAAATGTTACCAATGAATATGAAAAAATGCTTAATAATTTAAAACAAAAAGATGTTCTAATAGAATCTTTAAATAAAGAAATAGCTCATTATAAAGAATTGGAAAGTACTTTAAATAGAGCAATCTTAATTGCGGAAGAATCAAGTCATAATATTAAAAAAAGTGCGATTGATGAAGCTAAAGTTATTATTGAAGATGCTAAAAAAAATGCTTCAAGAATTATTAATGATGCTTTAAATAAAACAGAAGAATTAGAGAAAGCTGCCAATGATTTAAAAAGACAAGTTACTACTTATAAAAGAAAATATAAAGATTATTTAATTACAGAAATAGAAGATTTAGATAAATTTGATATTAATTAAGAAGTGTATTGTTTATAGTACGCTTTTTTCTTTACTTAAATAAAAAATAATAGTATACTTTATTTAGTAATATAATGTATGGAGGCAGTCTATGAAAGTAAGAATATTAAGCGCTATAATTGCTTTAGCCATATTGATACCATTAATTATGATGGGAGGTATTCCTTTTGCCATAGGTGTTGGTATTTTAAGTATTTTAGGTTATAAAGAAATTATTGATTTAAAAAAATCACATCAAAAATATCCTGTAATGGTTGTGATTTTAGGGGTTATTTCACTTTTATATTTAATTTTTGGTAATTATGAAAATGATATTACATATTGCACTTTTTTATTACCTTTAGTTTTATTATTAATACCCGTTGTTTTTTATAAAAAAGATATTTATCAGACAAAAGATGCTTTTTATTTATTAGGTAGTACTTATTTAATTGGTTTATTTTTTAGACTATTAATTAATATAAGGGCTACTAATATTGATATCCTAGTTTATCTTTTATGTATATCTATTTTAACAGATACTTTTGCTTATGCAGTTGGTATGCTAATTGGTAAACATAAAATGACTAAAATTAGTCCAAATAAAAGTTGGGAAGGGTTTGTTGGTGGTCTTATTGGAGGGACAATTTGTGCTTCAATCGCCTACAATTATTTAATAAATCCCATAACTTTTAAAATTGTTATTGTGACATCTATTTTATCAGTTATAGGTCAAATTGGTGATTTAATATATAGTAAAATTAAAAGAGAAAATGAAATTAAAGATTTTTCTAATATTATGCCAGGGCATGGTGGTATATTAGATCGAATAGATAGTTTAAGTTTTATTGTCATTGTTTATGCCATTATAATGATGAGTTTATAAGGAGAATATATTTATGTGGATAATAACATTATTAATATTTGTATTTATATTAGGAATTATTGTTTTAGTTCATGAGTTAGGACATTTCTTATGGGCTAGAGCATTTGGTGTTCATATTTATGAATTTTCTATTGGTATGGGACCTGTAATATGGACTAAAGTTAGTAAAAAAGATGGTATTACATATCATATTAGAGCATTACCCATCGGCGGTTTTGTTTCCATGGCTGGTGAAGTTTATGAAGATGATAAAGAAGTACCTAAAGAAAAATGTTTATGTAATAAACCAATTTGGCAAAGAATAATAGTTATGGCTGCCGGCGTTATGAATAACTTTATTTTGGCTATTTTACTTTTATTTGTTACCTTTTTAATTTGGGGTAGTACTACTTCAAGTAATAAAGTAGCTATTGTAGAGGAAAATTCCGTTTTTGATTTAAATGGTATTAAACCGGGTGATAAAATAGTTGCTATTGATGGTAAAAAAGTTTATAGTATGTATCAAATTCAAACAAGATTAGCATTCAAAAGTAAAGATGGTTCATATACTTTTACCATCAAAGATACAAGTGGTAATGTTAAAGATTATAATTTAAAGAAAGATTGTCTTAGAGATAATGAAGGTAAATGTACTAGTGAAGAAGAATTATATGGTTTTAATACTAATGAACTAGAGACTGGTTTCATTAATGCCATTAAAAATGCTTTCATTAAATTTGGTGATTTAATCTACACCATGCTTATAACTTTAGGTAATTTAATAACTGGTCATTTATCTTTAAATAATTTATCTGGACCTGTTGGTATATATCAAGCTGTTGGATCTAATGTAGTTGGTTTTAAATTAACAGATGTTATTTATAATGTTTTGACTTTAATTTCTCTTTTAAGTATCAATGTTGGTTTGGTTAACATTTTACCTTTACCAGCTTTTGATGGTGGCCACATCTTATTTTTAGTTATTGAAAAGATAAAGGGAAGTCCAGTCGATGCTAAAATTGAAAATACGTGTCATACCATTGGTTTTATTCTTTTAATGCTTTTAGTTATTATTGTAACCTTTAATGATATTTTAAGATTTTTTGGTTAAAATAGAAAAACATATTAAAGTAGATGTTTAAAGCATCTTCTTTTTTATTTTGAAAAAATTTTATTAAAAAAGAAGGAAATGAAAGAAAATGAGCGAATATATATAGTGAAAGGAGAAAAATAAATGTCGAAAAATTAGAACGTTTGTCGAAAGTATTGCAATTAAAAAAAATATCAATAAAATATAGTCACCGAAGAAAGGAAAGCAATTATGAAAAAAGAAAAAACCTTTGATTATCTAACAAATGATTTAGCCTTTAAACAAGTGTTTATGCATGAAGAATTAGTACAAGACTTAATAAATTCATTTTTAGACTATGTAGGAAAAAGTAAAAATGTACCAATAATAACAGTTATACCAGAGGCATATATTAGTCCAAATAAGAAAGGATATCGTGGATATTATGGAGATATAATAGTTGATAGAGAAGATACAGTAATATCATTAGAAATGTATAGTAATATCTTTGATACAAAAGCTTATAAAAAAAGTTTAGGATATTTATGTAGATTATATAGTAATCAAAAAGTTGGAATAAATCCTAAAGATTATAAAAAAGTAATAGGTATAAACTTTATAAAAGGCAATTATCAAGGAAAAAACAATGATATAACAAATCCATATAGTTTAAAAAATAAAGATAATCAAGAAATAGGAGAGGATGTCTTACTGTATTTAGTAAGATATGATTTAGTAGATAAGATACCTTATAAAGAAGATGAAGATAGATTTATAAGATATTTAAGAATAATAGGGAGCACTGATATAGAAGATATGAAGAAATATGCGAAAGGAGATCCAAAAATGGAAGAAACAATAAAATGGTTAACAGATTGGTGTATATCATCAGATAAAGAAAATTACAATATGAGAATTAATGAGGCTTATGCGGATGGTGAGGAAAGTGGAATTTTCAAAGGTGAAGAACAAAAAGGCATTGAAATAGCTCAAAGCTTAATGAATAAAAATTTTACTAAAGATTTCATATTAGAAATAACTAAAATAAGTGAAGAAGATTATAATAAACTAATTAATTTAAAAGAATGAAGATAAATTTATTGTTAATGGTACTATAAAAATGTAAGAAAAAGTCCGTAATAGTGCTAATATAATTTTTTAGGTTTTCGACATTTTTATATTAGTACTATCATTTAACAAATATTACATTTTTATATTAACTTTAGCATTTATAAAACATTTAAGAATAATAGGGAGCACTGATATAGAAGATATGAAAAAATATGCGAAAGGAGATCAAAAAATGGAAGAAACAATAAAATGGTTAACAGATTGGTGTATATCATCAGATAAAGAAAATTACAATATGAGAATTAATGAGGCTTATGCGGATGGTGAAGAAAAAGGTGAAGAACAAAAAGGCATAAAAATAGCAAAATATTTAATAAATCAAAATTGTTCTAAAGAATTTGTATTAAAAGCTACTGAAATAAATGAAGAAGATTATAATAAGCTAATTAATTCAAAGTAATTAAAATTCAAATTTAAAGCAAAATAAAAGAAGATTTAACATCCTCTTTTATTTTTATATTATTCTTCACTATTTTCTTGAGCATTAAGTTGGCTATTTAAATAAACACCATATTCGCTATTTAAATTAGAATCAACAATATTCATATTATATAAATCACGATAATATTTTAAAGCGTGAATACTAATTTTAGAATCTTGCTCTTTTAATTTAGTTGCAATAATGTCAATAATTTTATCTTTTAAATTTTCTAAAGTGTCTTTTTCTTTTGAAGCATTACGATAAATAACATGATAACCAAGTTCAGTAGTAATCATTGAAGTGCTATATTCGCCATCTTTTAATTTATAAGCTGCATCTAATAATTCATCATAATCACTACTTAAATCATAATAATTAATATAGCCTAAATTACCGTCTTTATTTTTAGTACTTTCATCTTCAGAATATTCTTTTACTAATTCTTTGAAAGTAGCAAATTTATCATCAGCATCTTTTAATTTAGCTAATACTTCATTAATTTTAGCTTCAGCTTTATTTTTTGCTTCTTTCTCTTCTTCTGATGTCATATTGTCTGTTACTTGTGGAGTAATTAAAATATGATAAACTTCAACATCACCTTTAGCTTCATTTTTATAGTAATCTTCGATATCTTTATCGGTTACTTTTGTTTTAGCAAATTCATCAACAGCATGAGATCTTAATGTTTCAATATACATATAATTTCTATAAGCATCAATAGAATTAAATGATGTTTGTGATAGAAGAGCATTTAGAAGATTACTTTCTCCTCCATATAAAGTTATCCATGAATCAATATTATTATCTGCTGTTTTTTTAGCTGATTCAATATAATCAGGAAATTCTGTTTCTAAAATATATTTATCAAGTAAATCAACAGTAGCTAATAAACCATAATTATCTTTTAACATTTCATATAAATCATTAGCACTTATATTATGTTCTGTATCATCTTTTTTAAAAGTGATAACTGCTTCCTCACCATTAGCAAGTTTAGGAACTTTTCCACAACCACATAGAGCAAAAAGACATACTGCTCCTAAAATAAAACCTTTTTTCATTTTTTCCTCCTCAAATTTTATTATAGCAGAAGTAATCAATAAATACAAATAAATTAAGCACTCACATTTAAAAAGATTAACCATAAATTATTAATGAATAGACATAAAGGAGGAGTGAATTATGAATTGCGGAAATAACGGAAT
>CANQGF010000019.1 GCA_947601485.1 uncultured Bacilli bacterium | reverse complement strand
CCTCCTTTATCTTTTGTTTGGCTATTTTTATTATATCATTTTTTTATTTATCAGTCATTATGTTTAACACAACTATTTTGAAAAAAATTTATTAAAAAAAGAAGGAAATTGAAAAAAATGCGCGAATATATATAGTGAAAGGAGAAAAATAAATGTCGAAAAATGAGAACGTTTGTCGAAAGTATTGCAATTAAAAAAAATATCAATAAAATATAGTCACCGAGGAAAGGAAAGCAATTATGATAAAAGAAAAAACCTTTGATTATCTAACAAATGATTTAGCATTTAAACAAGTGTTTATGCATGAAGAATTAGTACAAGATTTAATAAATTCATTTTTAGACTATGTAGGAAAAAGTAAAAATGTACCAATAATAACAGTTATACCAGAGGCATATATTAGTCCAAATAAGAAAGGATATCGTGGATATTATGGAGATATAATAGTTGATAGAGAAGATACAGTAATATCATTAGAAATGTATAGTAATATCTTTGATACAAAAGCTTATAAAAAAAGTTTAGGATATTTATGTAGATTATATAGTAATCAAAAAGTTGGAATAAATCCTAAAGATTATAAAAAAGTAATAGGTATAAACTTTATAAAAGGCAATTATCAAGGAAAAAACAATGATATAACAAATCCATATAGTTTAAAAAATAAAGATAATCAAGAAATAGGAGAGGATGTCTTACTGTATTTAGTAAGATATGATTTAGTAGATAAGATACCTTATAAAGAAGATGAAGATAGATTTATAAGATATTTAAGAATAATAGGGAGCACTGATATAGAAGATATGAAGAAATATGCGAAAGGAGATCAAAAAATGGAAGAGACAATAAAATGGTTAACAGATTGGTGTATATCATCAGATAAAGAAAATTACAATATGAGAATTAATGAGGCTTATGCGAATGGTGAGGAAAAAGGTGAAAAAACGGGAATTATAAAAGGCGAAAAAGTTGGAATTATAAAAGGTGAAGAACAAAAAGGTATAAAAATAGCAAAATATTTAATAAATCAAAATTGTTCTAAAGAATTTGTATTAAAAGCTACTGAAATAAATGAAGAAGATTATAATAAGCTAATTAATTCAAAAAAATGAAGATAAATTTATTGTTAAGATACTATAAAAATGTAAGAAAAAGTCCATGATAGTGCTAATATAAAAATGTAGGATTTTCTACATAATTATATTGGCCAAATATTACATTTTTATATTAACTTTAACATTTATAAGATATTTAAGAATAATAGGGAGCACTGATATAGAAGATATGAAGAAATATGCGAAAGGAGATCAAAAAATGGAAGAGACAATAAAATGGTTAACAGATTGGTGTATATCATCAGATAAAGAAAATTACAATATGAGAATTAATGAGGCTTATGCGAATGGTGAAGAAAGTGGAATCGTAAAAGGTGAAAAAACGGGAATTATAAAAAGCAAATTAGAAATAGCAAAATATTTAATAAGTCAAAATTGTTCTAAAGAATTTGTATTAAAAGCTACTAAAATAAGTGAAGAAGATTATAATAAGCTAATTAATTTAAAAAAAGAATTATAATTTAAAGATTTAATATTTTATGCTATTTTAGTTTCAAGTAAGAATCAGTATAATAAAAAAAGTAAAATATATGATAAATAATTGCTAATTTTAGTAAATTTGATATAATTAGATTACCACAAAGGATGGTGTTTAATTATGAAAACAAAAGATATATTTAAAATTAATGAAAGTATTGCTTATGATTTTGTTGTATCTTATGAATATCCTTTTGAATGTCTAAAAGATATTAAAGATTATATTATAAAGTTAGGTAATACTTTAAGTGATGATTATAAATTAGTTGGAGAAAATATTTGGGTTCACAAAAATGCTGAAGTTAGCAAAAGTGCTGAATTACATGGGCCATGTATTATTGATGATGGGGCAGTTGTTCGTTGTAATGCTTTTGTAAGAGGAAGTGCTATTATTGGTAAAAATACTGTTTTTGGCAATTCCTGTGAAATAAAGAATGCGATTCTTTTTGATAATGTTCAAGTACCACATTTTAGTTATGTTGGTGATTCTATTTTAGGATCCCATTCTCACATGGGAGCAGGTTCCATAGTATCTAATTTAAAAAGTGATAAAAAAGATATTATTATTAAAAACGGAAATGAAAAAATAGAAACTAACTTAAGAAAAATTGGGGCATTTTTAGGTGATTATGTTGAAGTTGGATGTAATAGTGTTTTAAATCCCGGTACAATTATTTTACCTAATACTAATATTTATCCATTAACTAGTGTAAGAGGAGTTATTCCTGCTAATTCGATTGTTAAGAGTATGGATAATATTGTAAGTAAGGAGTTATAATAATGGCAAGATTATTTGGAACAGATGGGGTAAGAGGATTAGTAAATAGTGAACTAACTATTGATTTAGCTATGAAGTTAGGAGCTAGTACAGCCAAAATTTTAAAAAAAGAAAAAGGGAAGGATAATCTAACCCTTCTTATTGGTAGTGATACTAGGATTTCTAAAGATGCTTTAGGACTTGCTTTAGCTAGTGGCATTTTATCTGAAGGCGTAAATGTTATCAATTTAGGAGTTATTCCAACCCCAGCAGTAGCTTATTTAATTAGAAAGTATCATGCTGATGGTGGTTTTGTTATTTCTGCTAGTCATAACCCTAGTGAATATAATGGTATTAAAGTTTTTAATGAAAGTGGCTATAAATTAGCTGATGAAATAGAAGATGAAATAGAAGATTTAATTAATCATTTTGTTTTAAATGAAGAAGTTAATCATGTTGGAACTTATGAAGTAGATGAACATGCGATTGATGATTATGTTGAATATTTAGTAGGAACAGTAAATGGTGACTTTAGTAACTTACATATAGGAGTAGATACCGCTAATGGGGCTTCATATAAAACAGCAGAGTGTTTATTTAAAAAATTAGGTATTAATTATATGTTAATCAACAATGAGCCAGATGGTTTAAATATCAATAAAAATGCCGGGTCTACTCATATTGAGGTTTTACAAGAATTTGTTACTCGTAATCATCTTGATTGTGGAGCGGCTTTTGATGGTGATGCAGATAGATGTTTAATGGTAGATCATGAAGGTAATCTAATTGATGGTGATAAAATTCTAGCCATATGCGGTAAATATTTAAAAGAAAATAACGCTCTTAAAAATAATACGATTGTAGGAACGGTAATGTCCAATTTAGGTTTTGTTAAATTTTGTGAAAAAGAAAATATTAATTTTGTAGCAACTAAAGTGGGAGATCGTTATGTTTTACAAAATATGTTGCAAAACGATTATGTTCTTGGTGGAGAACAAAGTGGGCATGTTATTTTCAAAAATTATGCTACAACGGGTGATGGAGAACTTACTGCTATTCAAGTTTTAAATATTATGGTTAAAGAAAATAAATCATTAAAAGAACTTGGAATGGTTATGGATACTTATCCTCAAGTTTTAAAGAATTTAGAAGTTTCTAAAAAAAGTAAAGATACTTATGAAGAAAATGAAGTTATTAAAAATTATCTTATAGAATGTAATAAAAAATTAAATGGTGAAGGAAGAATATTAGTAAGACCAAGTGGAACAGAAAATCTTATTCGTGTCATGCTTGAAGGTAAAGATTTAGTATTTATTACCAAAATATGTGATGATATAATTGAAGTAATGAAAAAAGAATTAGATTAATATTAATACATTTTAACTTTAAGTTAAAATGTAAATGTTCTGGTAGTTAAATGGATATAACGAGGCTCTCCTAAAGCCTAATTGCGAGTTCGATTCTCGCCCGGGACACCATAATTAGAAAGAATATATAAGATGGATTTAAATAAAATATATGAAAAAGAAAAAATTATAAATTCTTATTTTAGAAAAAAATATGATTATCAAAATGAGGAAGTTTTTAATAAACAAGTTTTAGAACTTTTATGTGAATTAAGTGAATTTGCTTATGAAACAAAATGTTTTAAATATTGGAAAAATGAAAGTCAAAGTAACCCTGATGTGACAATACCTGAATTTGCTGATTGTTTAATGATTACATTGTGTTTTTGTGATTTAGCTAATATTGATAATATAGAAATTGAAGAAATTAAAGAAAAAGATATGGTTAAATTATTTATTGAAACAAATAAGTTAGCCTCTACATTAACAATCAACTTAAATAAAGAAATATTATTAAAAATCTTATCTTATTTAATTGCGTTATCTAAATTACTAGGATACAGCGAAGATGAACTTAATCATTATTGTTTAGAAAAAATGAATAAAACTTTAAAAATGATTAGCGAATAATAATTAGAAAATAATTAAGGCAGCTTTAAGTTTAAATATCTAAATTGAAAATTGTTATAATATAGTCAAGGAAAAGATATGAATATAAAAGAATGGTTTAAAAAAAAGAAAAATACATTTATTAAAAATGAGGACATTATTAGTGCCTTAAATGTTTTTCCTATGCCTATTAGAGAAAAATTTAATAATGACGAACTAATTAATTTTTATAAAGAAGAATATGTTAAAAAATTGCATGCACTAAAGGCAAATGATGTTTTAGGGCTATCAGCTGAAGAATTACAAAAAGGTATAAAAATGCATATTGATTTCATTTTAACAATTTTAAATGATACAGATGTTATAAAAGAAAAAACAGCCTTTGATAGATTAGATTATTTAATAAAGTGTGAACAACTTGATATATACCAAAGCGAAATAGAACGAATGAAAGAACAAGCTACTGCTAGATTGATTGCGTTAACAGAAATAAGACAAAGTAATATCTTTTTAAGAAGAAAAAGAAATATTGTTGATAACGAAATTGAAACATTGTACATTTCACTATATATTTTAGCTAGTCAAGAGTATGCCATAAAAAGTGGAATTAACAATTATAAAAATCAAACAAAAGAAAATTATAACTTAAAAGAAGAAGAAAAAGAAGAATATCAAGCTCAAGAGTATGAGGCTTTGGAAGAGGAAATAAATAGATTAGAAACTCTTGAACAAGTGCTTGATGAAAAAGATAGAATCAAAATAAGAAGAGAAGTAAATTTTGTAGCTCATGATGTGGCAATGGTAAGAAAAAATCTATCAGCGTATGCTTATAAACATAAAGATGAAGGAAATAAATTAAAAGAAGATTTAAAAAATTTACAAAGCAATAATACCATTTCTCGAGAAGAAAGATTAAAATTATTAAATATTATGGAAATAAAATTTCTTCTTTTTAACACCTTTGGCCATAACATTATAAATGATGATGATATAGTTGAGTTTTATAATTATAAGTTTATGACGTTAAGCGATGAAAATGGTTTAATGGAAGTATTTGTTAATGATAAGACTGATCGCATAGCCAAAGAAAATTATCAAAAAGTTATTTTAAAAATGATTGATATAATTTTAAAAGGAACTAATAATAATCTAATAAATTTTTACGGTGATAATTATAAAAAAGCGATTAATTTCTTATTAGAAATTTTAAAAAATGGTAAAGAAACGCTTGACCCTGATGAAATATTAAATAATTATTATCTTTTAAATTTTTTAATAACTTTTTATAATAATAATTTAACAAGTTTTTGGAACATCGTAGGACATGAACATTGGTATGAAAATATAAATGGTAGAGATAATGAGGAATTTGAAATTTATTGGCAAGATAACATTCCTTTAAAAAGCTTTTTATATGTTAAATATTTTAAGGGTGGTGATTTATCACTCCACCACAATGAAAAAATCTATAATGTTATTCAAAGTTTGAGCTGCTTTTATTATTTTTATCAACAAACTTTTGCTTCAAAAGAATATTATTACTTACCTGAAGGTTTGAAATCTATATCAGATGGACTAAATAACGACAATTCTAAAAAGCCATTTACTGGGGCAGGCTTAAATGATAGAATTTTAGATGATATTAGAAAAAATAGTCGGGGAAAAGTCCTAATTTTACCTCCAAGTCTTGATGCAATATTTATGCATGAAAAACATTCTTTCCTAGAAAAAAATGACTTAAAGGGAATAAACAAAGAAAATGGGTTAGTTTTAGCTTCAGGTTTTAGTAGATTGCGCGATGTTGATTTAAGTAAGGAAAATTTTACTTTCTTAGAAGTTCCATCGACTATAAATAGTTTCCAACAAGTAAAATTTAATAAAAAAGTTTTAAGAAAACTTATTATTAATAATGTCTATCTTAATTATTGTTTTATATATTCAGATAAAGAAGAATGGGATTGGGGAATTCATTGGCTTTATGATTTATTTTTACAATTTAATACTATAATGGAAAGAGATGGCAAATATTATTTAAAAAGTGATTTTGATGAAATAGTATTAAATGATAGTGTCTATGATATGAATTTTGTTTTTAATCAAGATTTAACTACGATAGAAATAAGTAAAGAAGAGTATGATAACTTAAGAGAATTTAAGAGTAAAGAAGATTTAACTTTAGATACACGCTATAGTAAAGCTAGGGATGCCATATTAAAATTAGAACTGACTTTTTATAAACAAGTGAAATTAATGTTAAAAGAAAAAATTCCATTCGTTAATAGACTTTAATCTATAATTCTTCAATATTAATCTTATAAAAATAAAGTGCTTGAAAAAAATATATATTTATGTTATGTTTAAAAAGGCCAAAAATGGGCTTTTTTTAACGTAAGAGAGTGATAATCGTATGACTAAAGATGAAATAATGAATGATAGAAGATTTAGAAGTAAATGTGGTATCTTTGGAATAGATTGGGAAAAATTTAATATCTATGAAGATACAATAATTTTAAATTCACCTAAAAAAGGTATATTTGTTTTACTTGATGATAGTTACAACACAATGGGTATAATTGAAAGTGAAAATGAACAAGAAATAAAGCATTTGTTATTAAAATATAAAGAACTTTATAATCATAGTGATAAAGAGTCTGGTCTTGAGTTTGCTTATCCCTTTCAAAATTTTAGTTTAAAGCAAGTGAATCAATTAGCAAGTAGAGTATCTTTTCACCATAATAATGTTTTTGTTAATGGAAAATTAATAAATGATGAAAATGACAATAAATATCTTTGTTTACTTGCATATCTTAAATATTTAGATGATCAAATTGAACGTCATTTTTTAAATACTTATCAAATGAAGATATTAGAATTTCAATATCCCAATGTATATTCTTGTATAAAAAGTTTAATGATTAATATTAATAATTGTATTATGATAAATATAAAAGAAGGAAAAAGACCATTTCCTATCGATATTATTGAATATTTAGGACAAGATCCAAATGACATAGATTATTATCAAAATATATTATATAAAATTATTAATTTATTACTTTATAATCAAGGCTTTAAGATAAAAAGTGGTTATAAGTATTATGATAAAATTGAGAAAATAGAAAAAGAAGAAATTGATTTATCAGTTTTAGCAAATAATTTATTAAAAATATTAGAAATTCCTTGTGATGATATAACTAAAGATGACACCATTAACTTACAATCATGGCTTGAAGAAGATTTAACTAAAGATGAGAAATTACAATTAAGTAGAAATAAATGAGTATCATAAAAAATATTCATTTTTTTTGACAAAATAATATGAAATTAAAGTGAAATTTATACTAAATATTTAGTTAGTGTGTTATAATGGGAATGCTTTAAAAAAGTCCTTATTAAATAGAAATATTTATCATAAGATAGTAAGGAGTTATAAAAAAAGAAAGGATTAAATATGTTTAAGTTGTTTAAAAATTTAGAGAAAAAAGATTATTTTTTGGCAGTAATATGTTTTCTTTTAATAGCTAGTCAAGTATGGCTTGAATTAAAAATGCCAGATTATATGTCAGAAATAACCCAATTAGTACAAACTGAAGGCAGTAAAATGAGTGATATTCTCTATAATGGAGGATTTATGCTTTTATGTGCTTTAGCGTCATTAATTTGTGCGATTGTAACTGGTTACATTATTGCTAATGTATCAGCACGTTTTTCTAGAAATGTAAGAAAAAAACTTTTTAATAAAGTTCTTAATTTATCAGCTGGGGAGGTTAAAGATTTTCAAACAAGCAGTTTAATTACAAGAACTACTAATGACATAACGCAAATTCAAATGTTTATTGCGATGGGTTTACAAATGATGGTTAAAGCACCACTTACAGCGATATGGGCCATAACTAAAATATTAAATAAAAGTTTTGAATGGAGCAGTTTAACCGCGATTGCGGTAGTTATTTTACTATCAACAGTAGCCATTATTCTAACGATTGTTTTACCAAGATTTAAAATAGTTCAAAAATTAATTGATAAAATAAATAATGTTACTAGAGAAAATCTTACTGGTATAAGAGTAATAAGGGCTTTTAATGCCGAAGATTATCAAGAAGAAAAATTTGAAGAAGTTAATAATTCTTTAACTAAAACGCAATTATTTAATCAAAAAGCTTTTGCTATTATGCAACCAATTATGTTTTTAGTTATGTATTTTTTAACTTTAGCTATTTACATTGTAGGTATTTCTTTAATTAAAAATAGTTTAATGGCTGATAAAATTGCTACCTTTGGTGATATGGTTGTTTTCTCTTCCTATTCAATGCAAGTTATAATGTCCTTTTTAATGTTAGCTATGATTTTTATGATTTTACCAAGAGCTAATGTTTCTGCTAATCGGATTAATGAAGTATTAGATAAGGATGTCTCTATTAAAAATGGTAAAATTAAAGAAAATACTACGGGAGAAATTGGAACTGTAGAATTTAAAAATGTCTCTTTTAAATACCCAGATGCTTTAGAATATGTTTTAAAAGATATCTCATTTAAAGTTAAAAAGGGTGAAACAGTGGCTTTTATTGGTTCAACCGGCAGTGGTAAATCGACTTTAATTAATTTGATTCCCAGATTTTATGACGCTACTGAAGGGGAGATTTTGATTGATGGCATCAATGTTAAAGATTATGATTTAAATTATTTATATAATAAACTTGGTTATGTTTCCCAAAAAGCCGTAATATTTAATGATACTGTAAAAGGAAATATTACTTATGGTGATAATGGAAAAAACAAAGGCGAAGCATTAATTAAAAAAGCTCTTGAAGTAGCTCAAGCTGAAGAATTTGTTCTTAAAATGGATAATAAAGAAAATAGTATGATTGCTCAAGGTGGAACTAATATTTCGGGAGGCCAAAAACAAAGGTTATCTATTGCTAGGGCGATTGCAAGAGAACCAGAAATCTATATTTTTGATGATTCTTTTTCCGCACTTGATTATAAAACGGATGCTACATTAAGAAAAGAGTTAAAAAAATATACTAAAGATGCAACTTGTTTAATTGTAGCCCAAAGAATTGGGACAATTATGAATGCTGATCAAATAATAGTTTTAGATAAAGGAAAGTGTGTGGGAGTAGGTACACATCAAGAACTCTTAAAAAATTGTGAAATTTATAAACAAATTGCTTTATCTCAACTTAGTGAGGAGGAATTAAATAATGCCTAGAGGACCAAGAAAAATTGAAAAAGCTAAAGATTTTAAAGGGTCAATGAAACGACTTTTTAAAGAATTAAAACCATTTAGAATATTAATTTTTATCGGTTTAATTCTTGCTGCTTTAGGATCTATTTTATCTATTATGGCTCCGAATAAATTATCAACTTTAATTGATAAAATTTCAGAAGGTTTAGTAATTAATACGGAAAATTTAGGAAAAATCACTAGTAGTATTGAATCATCTTTAGATAAAGAGAGGCTTCAAACTTTAATACCTTCCTTATTAAATGTTGATTTAAGTGAAGAAAATATTAGTAAGATTATGAGTGATAGCACCTTAACTAATGAAGAAAAAACTGTATTTCAAACTTTTTTAAAAGAGATGAATACAGCTAAACCAGAAGAATTAATGGCAAAAATAAAGGATTTACCAGAGTCAATTCTAAATGCTATTCTACCAGATTCTAAATATAATAATATAAATATTTCCACTAGTGATAAGATAGCCTTACTTAATATGATGGATGGTAAAAATATAGAAATCTCATCTTCGATAGCTAATATTTTATTTGAAGAGATAGAGATTGATGGTGTGAAGATAAGTCCTTCTGAACAAGGAAAATTTATAAGTCTTATGAGCACTTTAGATAAAGATCCTGAAGTGACATCCCTTTATCAAAAAATAGATGAGATGCCTAAATCTATTCAAGAAGTAGTAGAGCCAACATTTGATATGGCTAAAATAAAAAGTATTATTATTTTTCTTGTTGTTTTATATTTAACATCTGCTTTATTTAACTATATAGAATCTCTTTCAATGACGATTGTATCTAATAATTTTGCTAAAAAATTAAGAAGTAGAATATCAACTAAAATTAATAAATTGCCTCTTAAATATTTTGATAAAAATCAAACTGGAGATGTCTTATCAAGAGTTACTAATGATGTTGATACGATTGCTCAAAGTATGAATCAATCTCTAGCTACATTAGTAAGTGCAATTACTCTTTTTGTAGGAACAGTTATTATGATGTTTGTAACTAATGTAATAATGGCTTTCACTGCCATCCTTGCTAGTTTATTTGGTTTTGCTTTTATGTTTAAAGTTTTAAGTAAATCGCAAAAATATTTTGCCAAAAGACAAAAATATTTAGGTGATATTAATGCTCATATCGAAGAAGTTTATTCTGGATTAAATGTGGTTAAAGTCTATAATGGGGAAAGAGAAGCTAACGAAAAATTTGATTTATTAAATGAAAAAGTATATGATGCCAATCGTAAGAGTCAATTTTTATCTGGTTTAATGATGCCAATGATGAATTTTATCGGTAATTTTGGGTATGTTGCTGTCTGTATTGTCGGAGCTTTACTTACTATGAATGGCCATATTACCTTTGGTGTAATCGTTGCTTTTATGACTTATGTTAGATTATTTACTAATCCATTATCACAAATTGGTCAAGCCATGACATCTCTTCAAACAACTGCGGCGGCGAGTGAAAGAGTCTTTGAATTTATTGATGAAGAAGAAATGTCTAAACAAGAAAATATCACTAAAGTATTAGATAAAAGTAAAGTTAAAGGTAACATTGAATTTCTTAATGTGGAATTTACTTATGATGGTAATAAAACCCCAACAATCAAAAACTTTAGTGCTAAAGTAGAAGCTGGACAAAAAATTGCGATTGTTGGTCCAACTGGGGCTGGTAAAACAACAATGGTTAATTTGCTAATGAAATTTTATGAAATAAATAAAGGGGATATTAAAATAGATGGTATTTCTACGAAGGAATTAACAAGAGAAAATATTCATAGTTTATTTACTATGGTTTTACAAGATACTTGGTTATTTGAAGGAACTGTTAAAGAAAATATTGTTTATAATATGAAAGATATACGAGCAGAAAAAGTTGAAGAAGTATGCAAAATAGTAGGTCTTGATCATTTCATTCGGACATTACCACATGGTTATGATTCTGAAATATCAGAAAGTGATAGTGTATCAGCCGGTCAAAGACAATTACTCACAATAGCAAGAGGGATGATTGAAGATGCTCCATTCTTAATATTAGATGAAGCAACGAGTAACGTTGATACAAGAACGGAAGAATTAGTTCAAAAAGCAATGGATAAATTAACGGAAGGTAGAACATCATTTATCATTGCTCATCGTTTATCAACGATTAAAAATGCTGATTTAATTTTAGTTATGAAAGATGGTAATATTGTAGAACAAGGTAACCATGAAGAATTAATGAAGAAAAAAGGCTTTTATGCCGATTTATATAATTCACAATTTGAATTATAATTAAAAACTGTAATGAGGTTTCAAATTTCATTACAGTTTTCTTTATCTTTCTAATTTTTTTTCTTTTAATAAATGGTATTCTTCTAAAGTAATATTATTATCATGGATTATTTTCGCGGCATTAATACCAACAAAACGGAAATGCCAAGGTTCAAAATTAATATGAGTTATATTTTCTTTATCTTTAGGGTATCTTAAAATAAAACCATATTTATAGGAATTATTAATAAGCCAATTATATTCGGGATCGTCTTCTTTAACATCATCCGTGTAAATGCCATTTCGGTAGTAGGCTACATCAAAAGCAAGACCGCTTTGGTGTTCACTAGATCCCGGTAACATAATATATTTTTGGGTATAATCTAAACCTTTTTCTAAAACATTTTTATCCCAAATTACTTGTTGATAATTAAAAGAACGATAACCACTGTCAACGATAATAGAAAAACCATTTAAATAAGCATCTTTTTGCATCAAAGTAAAATAAGGAAGAATAGCATTACTTATTTGAGGTTTTAAATTAGGGTCTTTATATTTATGAAAATTATTTTCATTATTATCAGTTGTTACTAAATCATTGGGAACAAAATCTTTATCTAAAATATTATCTTTATTAATTAAAATATCAAAATCCATTTTTCATCACTTCTATTGATATTTTATTAATTTTTTTGAGAAAGTCAATAAAATTTATAAATTGTAACTTAGATGTAACTTATGATGTAATATAATCTTAACTGAAAGGAGAATTTTAATGGAAATTCTAAAAGTTGAAAATTTAACCAAGATATATGGTAAAGGCGATTCTAAAGTTATCGCTTTAGATAATGTATCATTTACAGTTGAAAAAGGTGAATTTGTTGCTATTGTGGGAGCTTCTGGTTCAGGTAAATCAACGCTTCTTCACATAATCGGGGGAGTTGATAAACCAACAAGTGGTAAAGTATATATTGATGACTTGGATATTTTTTCTTTAAATGATGATAAACTAGCTATTTTTAGAAGAAGACAAGTAGGGTTAATTTATCAATTTTATAACTTGATTCCGATTTTAAATGTGGAAGAAAATATTACCTTACCTCTTTCTTTAGATAATAGAGAAGTATCTAAAGAAAAATTAAATGAACTTTTAAATCTACTAGGTTTAGAAAATAGAAAAAATCATTTACCAAATGAATTATCTGGTGGACAACAACAAAGAACCAGTATAGGAAGAGCCCTTATTACAAATCCTTCAATCATTTTAGCTGATGAACCAACAGGTAATTTGGATAGTAAAGCCAGTGATGAAATAGTAGCCCTTCTTAAAAAAACTAATAAAGATTATAAACAAACAATTATTATGATTACTCATAATATGGAAATTGCTAAATGTGCTGATCGGATTATCAAAATAGAAGATGGAAAAATTATTAAGGAGGGATAACTTATGAACTTACTTAATAAATTGACAATTAAAAATTTGCTTTTAAATAAAAAAAGAACGATAGTTACTATTGTTGGTATTATTTTATCAGTAGCGTTAATTTGTGCTGTTTCAAGTATGTACGCTAGTGGTATATCATCTCTAATAAAGTTTGAAACTTATGAAAAAGGTAATTTTCATGTCGCATTTTATAATGTTTTGGCTAAAGATATTGAAGAAATAAAAAATAATCGTGGTATTAAAGACGTTTATGTTACTAAAAATATTGGTTATGCTAAATTAGAAAATTCAAAAAATGAATATAAACCTTATGCTTATGTTAAAGCATTTACGAAGAATGCTTTAGATAATTTAGCGATTAATTTAGTTGATGGTAGAATGCCAGAAAATGAAAGAGAAATTGTAATACCTACGCATTTAAAAACAAATGGACGCGTTACCATTAGTGTTGGTGATAAAATTACTCTTTCTCTTGGTAAGAGAATGGGTATGGATGGAGTAGAGTTAAATCAAAATGATCCTTATCAATTAGATGAAGAAAGTAATAATGTTTTGGAAAATTTTATTCCTAATGAAGATGTTACTTATGAAGTAGTAGGTATTATTGAAAGGCCATCAACTAGCATTGAACCTTATGAAGCCCCAGGATATACCTTTGTTACTTATATGGATGAGTATGCTCTAACAGATAGTGTTGATGTTTTTGCAAGATATAGTAAAAAGGGTAGTAAAGATTATATTGATGTTACGGCAGGTATTTTAGGAATAGATTCAGAAAAATTTAAACTTTATTTAAATCCAAATTTAAATATTTATCATGATGATTATAAGGAAATTGTTAATGAAGTGGCTGCATCTAGATATCAATTTGATATTAACTCTTATTTAATTTCACTAGAAAATAATCCTTTAAGTAATGAATCAGTTGGTTCATTATCAACTGTTATAGGTGTTGTCATTTTAATTATTATTTTTACTTCTGTCTTTTGTATTAAAAATAGTTTTGATATTTCTATTACAGAAAAGATTAGACAATATGGGATGTTTAGAAGTATTGGAGCGACGAAAAAACAAATTAGAAAAAATGTTTTTTATGAAGCTAGTATTTTAGGATTAATTGGTATACCTTTAGGTATCTTATCAGGTCTTCTAGCATCTTACATTTTAGTTATTGTTTGTAATTATTTCTTAAAACCCGCCATTAATGGCAATATATCTTTAATCTTTTCTTTCTCTTGGATAGCAATTATGATATCTTTCATATTAGGTATTGTCACTGTTTATTTATCAGCCTTTAGTAGTGCTAGAAAAGCAAGTAGAGTATCACCGATTGATTCTATTAGAAATAGCGCTAATATTACCCTTACCTCTAAAAATGTTAAAAGTTCTAAATTAATTCATAAAACCTTTGGCATTGGTGGTGATATTTCTTATAAAAATTTAAAAAGAAATAAAAGAAAATATCGGACAACGGTTATTTCAATAATTGTATCAGTTGCAACCTTTGTGGCGTTATCATCATTTATGGGAATGGCTTTTGATGAAGTAAAAAAAGAATTTAAAAATACCGAATATAATCTATATTTATTGATGCAAGATGATAGTAAGGAGGCGACAAACCTAGCCATAAGTACAACTGAACTTGATCATATTAAAGAATATACTATTGCAAGGGATAATTATTTTAAAATTGAACAACCGAAATTTAGTGAAGAATTTAAGGAATTTCATAATCGTGATGAAGAAGACGGTTACGGCATATCTATGATTGCGGTTGGTAAAAGTGAATATCAAAAATATATTAATAAGTTAGGCCTTAATTATGATGATGTTAAAGATAAAGGAATACTATTTAATAATGTCTTAGTTAATATTCATAATAATGAAACGGGTAAAATAGAACAACACTACTACGATGTATTCAATTATAAAGTGGGCGATATCCTAACAGGTATGCTTAATGATAGTAATTTAGTTAATATCGAAATAGCTAAAGTAGTAAAAGAATTGCCATTTGGTCTTAAAAATAATAATGGAAGTAGTAAGATTATTGTAAGTGATGAATACTTTGATAACACTTGCCTTCCTGCTAGTGTAGAAGTATATTATTTAGCGGATGATGCTACTAAAGTACAAGATGGAATTGATGAGATACTTAAAGATCAAGAATACAATTTAAATAATTTAGAAGAAAATAAACAAATGATGGATAGCCTTTATACTTTAATAGGTATCTTCTTATATGGCTTTATTATTGTTATCACTTTAATTGGTTTAACTAATATCTTTAATACTATTACTACTAATATGGCTTTAAGAAAAAGAGAATTTGCTACTTTAAAATCGATCGGTATGACTAAGAAAGAATTTAATCGAATGATTAGTTTGGAAAGCCTCTTTATGGGATTTAAATCACTTTTCTTTGGATTAGCTTTAGGTCTTACTTTATCATATATTATGTTTAATTTGCTTAAGGTTGAAGGGGACACTTATACATTACCAATTAAAGCAATAGTTATTTGTGCGATTGGAGTTATGCTTCTTATAAGTATCATTATGAAATACTCAATCAATAAAATAGATAAACAAAATATTATTGAAACAATTAGAAATGAAAATATTTAAGGGCTTTTTTGCCCTTTTCTTGTTATAATAAAAGAAGGGATAAATATGAACATATTATTAATTGAAGACAATTTAAGTATTATAAAAGGCTTAACTTATGCCTTTTTACAAAGTAATTATCATTTTTTTAGTGTAACCAATTTAAAAAGTGCTTTAGAATATATAAATAATAATACAGTTGATTTAATAATACTTGATGTAATGCTACCAGATGGTAATGGTTTTAACTTTTTTAAAGATGTCATAAAACCTAAAAATATTTCAACTATTTTTCTTACAGCTAGAGATAATGAAGATGAAATTGTAACTAGTTTAATGACAGGGGCGGAAGATTATTTAACTAAACCATTTAGTACAAAAGAATTAATGGCTAGAGTAAGTAAGGTTTTACTTAGGAAAGAACATAAAAATATTGTAACAGTCGATGATATAACTTTCGATTTAGATAAAATGGTGGTTTGGAAAGGTAAGAATGTTGCTTCCTTATCGAGTATTGAATTAAAACTTTTATCTCTTCTTTTTTTAAATCTTAATAAAGTAGTAAGACGTGGAACTTTGATTGATGCCATTTTTGATGCGACAGGTAATTATGTTGATGATCACACCATAACCGTTTATTTTAATAGAATTAGAGAAAAATTAGCAACAGATATTATTATTACGATTAAAGGAGTAGGGTATCGAATTGATGAAAAATAAGATTAAATTTAAAAAATATATTTTAGGATGCAGTACTATTTTTCTTGCCTTTTTAATTTTTTTAATTATAGTAAATATTTGGGAAATGAAAGAATTAAATAAAAACTATAATAAAACGATTGGTATGATTGTGACAATGGTTAAAAATAATTATCCCAAAATAACTGAAGATGAAATTATGAAAATTTTAAATAGTGAAGAAATTGATAGTAAATTGTTAGCTAAATATAATATTGATTTACAAAACGAAAGTATTGTTTTAGAAAACAATCAAGTTTATCGTCAATTTTTAATCATAAAGATAAGTTTATTTATGCTTTTATTTGGTTTAATTTTAGTTATTATGTTTTTGTATTCCCAAAAACAAAGTAGAGAACTTAAAAAGATTATTAAATATTTAGAAAGAATTAATAATAAAGATTACAATTTAGAAATAAATGAGTTATCTGAGGATGAGTTATCGATACTCAAAAATGAACTTTATAAAATTACGGTAATGCTTAAGGAAAGTGCTATTAATTCCTATAATGATAAAGTGGAGTTAAAAAAATCTTTAGAAGATATTTCTCATCAGTTAAAAACACCTTTAACCTCAATTTTAATTACTCTTGATAATTTAGAAGATAATACTTATGATGATAATTTAAAAGAAGAATTTATAAGAGATATTAAAAGAGAAGTCACCAATATCAATTTTCTAGTTCAAAACATTTTAAAATTATCGAAATTTGACGCTAATACAATTAAATTTAATAAAAGTCCAATTATGCTTAATGATTTAATCAAAGAAAGTGTGTTAAATGTGGCTACTTTATGCGATTTAAAAAATATTACTATTGAAGTAACTCAAAATAAAAATATAAAAGTGATGTTAGATTATCATTGGGAAGTAGAGGCCCTTACTAATATTTTAAAAAATTGTATTGAGCATTCAAAAGAATATAGTAAAATATTAATTTCTTTTGAAGAAAATAATGCTTATACAAAAATAATAATTCAAGATTTTGGTGATGGCATTGCTAAAGAAGATTTACCTCATATCTTTGAAAGATTTTATAAAGGGAAGGATTCTTCTAATGATAGCATTGGGATAGGGCTTTCACTTGCTAAAACAATAATTGAAAAAGATAATGGCTCTATTAATGTCGAAAGTAATAATGGGACTACATTTGAAATTAGATTTTACAAATTTTAATTGTTATTAAGTAGTTGTTTTGATATAATATCAAAGGATGGTGAGTATGAAAAAGATTAAAGATTATATTATATGTTTTATTAATGGTTTTTGTATGTCTTTAGCGGACAGTGTCCCAGGTGTATCTGGTGGTACAGTAGCATTTATTTTAGGATTTTATGATAAATTTATTGCTTCTTTAGATGATTTATTTAGAGGAAATAAAGAAAAAAAAGTATCAGCATTAAAATATTTATTTAAACTTGGTATAGGTTGGATTGTTGGTATGGGGCTAGCAGTGTTATTTCTATCAAATTTATTTGATAAATATATTTATGAAATGAGTTCTTTATTTTTAGGATTTATCATTTTTGCTATTCCTATTGTTTTAAAAGAGGAAAAAGATAGTGTTAAAGGACAATATAAAAATATCTTTTTTGCCTTAATCGGAGCCTTAATTGTTATTTTAATTACTTATTTAAATAGAGTATCAGGTAGTACTTTTGATATTGATTCATTTAATTTAGGGACAATCATTTATACTTTTTTAGCAGCAATGTTAGCCATTTCGGCAATGATTTTACCAGGAGTATCAGGTTCTACAATTCTTTTAATTTTTGGGTTGTATATTCCAATAATTACTAAAATCAAATTATTTTTACATTTTGATTTTTCTGTTTTGCCAATTTTAATCGTTTTTGGTTTAGGTGTTATTTTTGGAATTATCTTTTTCACAAAATTATTAAGAAAAGCATTAGATAAGAGAAGAAGTGCAACTGTATATGCTATTTTAGGAATGATGGTGGCTTCACTATATTCGATTGTTATGGGTCCAACAACGCTGGATATTCCTAAAGATTATTTAACTTTATCAACTTTTAATTTTTGGTATTTTATTTTAGGGGGAATAATTATTTTAGGACTTGAAGGATTAAAGAATTTCTTAACTAAATCAAATTAATTTTTAAAATAAGATACTTTATGTAATTGTTTTTTAATAATTTTCTTTAATTCAATTATAAATATAGATGGCTTATCTTTGTTATATAGAAGATAAGTTTTTTCTTTACATCTAGTAATGGCAACGTAAAATAATCTTCTTTCTTCAGCATAAGGTATTTCCTTTTGGGGATACAATTTTTTTAAAAGAATATTATCTTCAATTTTATTAGGGAAACCTAACGATTCATCATTGCAATTAAGAACAATAACGTACTGGGCTTCAAGCCCCTTTGATTTATGAACAGTATAAAAGGCAATTTCTACATTTTGGTAGCAAATTTTATTATCCGAAATAAATTGATAGTCACCGTCAATATATTCATAAATATCTTTGTTGTTTCTAGATAAAATCATTATATCATTAGTGATTGTAATTAAATAATTTAAAATCTGTTTTAATTTTTCTTTTTTATTTTGATAGGGAACCATGATAATGGGAGAACTATTTACTTTAAAGGATTTTAATGATTTAGTTATTTGAGCGGGATTTTTGCTAATAAAGGCTGAAGCAATATTAATAAGTTCCTGACTATTACGATAAGTATTTACTAATTTTATTTGAACTGAATTTGGAAAATAATTAGTAAAATTCAAAAAGATATTTAAATCACATCCACTAAAATGATATATTGATTGCCAATCATCTCCCACTACAATGATTTTGGCTTGGGTAGCTGTATAAATTTCTTTCACCAAATTTAATCTAATATATGAAGTGTCTTGAAACTCATCAATGATAATATATTTATAGGTTAAATTAGCTTTTTTAGCAAAATAGGTAGCTTTTAAAATCAAATCATCAAAGTCCAATGATTCGATACTATTTTTTTCTATATTGTATTTATTGTATATTTTAAAAATAAATAATAGTATTTTTTTCTCAAGTTTAGTGTATTTTTCTAATGGTAGATCGTCAAATTTTAAATCATTAGTTTTCCATAAATTAATAAATGTTTCAATTAAATGACAAAAGCTGATAAAATAATGTGAAGCACAAAATTGTGTAAAGTTTACATTTAATTGCAAAAAATTTAAAATGCTTTTTTGTTCTTCGGAATTACAAGTTGTAACTTCTTCCTGAATTAAAAAGAAAAGAAGAGTAGAACTAGTAATCTTATATTTGTATTGAACTTTTTCCAAAATTAACATAGCTAACTTGTGAAATGTTAAAACGTCTATGTCAAAGTTAATTCTTTTTTTGATATCATTAACAGAGGCGTTAGTAAAAGAAATAACTAATAAATCTGAAGGTGTAGCTAAATTATTTTCAATAAGATAGTTAATTTTGCCTAGAATTGTCAAAGTTTTTCCTGCTCCCGCTCCTGCAATAACGATAGCATTTTTATCATAATTTAATAATTTCATTTGATAATTATCTAAAGGATAACCATCAACAATATAATTTTTTTCCATATAAAAACTTTCCTTTAAGAGGAAAAGTTTTGGTAATTAAATAATATCACACTTGGCAAAAAATTTACAATATTATTTATTATATTTTAAAGATTTATTCCAATTTCCTTTTGGTTATAGGGACCCAGTAATAGTTTTTGAACAACTTGTAATCCTTTTTGAAAAAAAGAATTACGAAGTATGGCAAACCATTACTGCCTATAACAAAAAGTTTTCTCGGCATAAATTGAATTTTTAAAAAGATATTAGGATCATTTATATTTAATTTTATTAATTGCCGCGTTTTGACCTAACCCCTCCAAAATATGATTTAATGTCAGTTGCTTTCCATTTTAATGACAAATTTACTTAAAAAGGTAAAAATAATAAATAAAAAGCAAAAAAAATCTTGCATAATTAATCTTTGTATAGTATAATTCTAATTGTCTTGAATGAGTCAGACATTTAGGATGGGCGATTAGCTCAGTTGGTTAGAGTACTTGCCTTACAAGCAAGGTGTCGTAGGTTCGAGTCCTACATCGCCCACCATTTATTTTTTTTGCCGACATAGCGTAATTGGTAGCGCAACTGACTTGTAATCAGTAGGTTGGGGGTTCGATTCCCTCTGTCGG
>CANQGF010000018.1 GCA_947601485.1 uncultured Bacilli bacterium | reverse complement strand
AATAAATTGCCTTTAAACCCTTCAAGGGTTTACGTGCTAAAGCACGTGGCCTGAACCTTTTTTTCGAAACGGTCAATTAATTGACCTAGCAAAGTTACTAATTCACTAGGATTTGGATTTAAAATATATTCTGAAAAAGCTTCTGCAAGAAGTTCTTTTAAGGAATTTACCGCATGAAAATCAATCTCTGTTAGTATATTCCAATTTTTGTAAGAAAGTATTTGAGCAAATTCTTTACTATTACTTATATTTAATATATTATCTAATAAATGCCCAATTTCATGATAAACAATTCCTTTGATTGTAGCGGTGTATTTTGTTACTATACCAAGTCTTACTGCTTTACTTTGGATTGTTTCAAAATTATTACTAAAAAAAGCATCTTCAAAGCATAAACCAGTAAATATTATAGGGGTATTTAATCCATGAAAAATTAACCCACTATCCTTTAAAGTATACATTGTCATAATTGCTCTATCAGCTGAAAAACTTTTCCATTTTTCATTAGGATTAAAAGAAAACAAAATTAAATTCATTTGATTTTTAATACTCTCTGCATCACCAACTGCACATATACTATCTTTTAAATCAGGATACTTATTAAAAATTATTTTTAATGCCTCAGTAATTTCTTTAGCTTGTAAAGCATCTAAATGAGATAAAGAAACATTTGGAATACCCATTTCAAAATTTAAAATTTTTTCATAATCATTAATATTTATAATAACCACCCCTGCTTGATTTTATATTACCAATAATTTTATTACAAAAACACAATATAACTTTTTTTGAAAAACTATATTTTTACGCTATTAATTCTTTTTAATTTTTCTAGATATCATTATATTATTCATATTACGTTTTAAAACACTGCTTTCCATATTTTGATAATTATAAAATGTTCCATCTAAATATAAACTATTATTGGGAAATCTAAAAACATCATCACATATTATTTCTAATGCTTCTTTATAATCAGAAAAAATCACTTCACCATTTGGCTTAGTAAAACCATAATATAATTTACAATCACCAACATTTGCAATTAGCCATTTTCTAGTTTCCTTATCAAAACCAACAAATGCACCCCAAAATCCTTTATTATATAATATTTTTATCGCCGCATCTTCATAATCTAAAATTAAATATGGAATTATTTCATGATCATAATCAATATAATAATCGCTATCAAAAGATGAAATAATGCATTTATTTATACCTTTAGAATATTTTGCAACATATAATAAATTATCAACTATATAATTATATTCATAAGGTAATGCATCAAGATAAAAAGTATTATCAATTGTAGTTACATATTTTTGCACTTGGCCAAAAATAACATCTCTATCTTTTATAATTTGGGATTTAAAAGGAGCCTTTACATTTTTACTTCTTAATTGTAATACACAATCTAATAAATTTTTAATATTTTGTTCTTTTAAATCTTCACCAACATAAGCAACAAAACCCATTGCAAGATTATCTTCAACCATAAAATTCACTTCCTAAAATAAACTTTTAATTTGTGACTTATTATAACATAATTTTTATTTATTCAGCAATAATGCTATTATTTTTGTTCATATAATTAAGTTTAAAAATACTAAAATTTAAGATATAATAGTATATAGTTTTAAGTTTAGGAAGGTATAAAATGGAATATAAAGAATTTGCCAAATATTATGATAAATTTTATCATAATAAAAATTATGCTAAAGAAACCGATTTTTTAATGAGTTTTATCAATCAAAGTGATGAAATTATCGATATAGGATGTGGAACAGGTATTCATGCCTCAATACTAGAGCAAAAAGGCTTTAAAATTGATGGCTTAGATCTTAATAAAGAAATGCTAGATATTGCTAAAACTAGAGTTCACTCTACTCTTTACTTACAAAATATATTAGGTATAAATATTAATAAAAAATACAATATCATTATCTCAATGTTTGCTGTATTAAATCATTTGAAAGATACTAAAGAATTAGAAAAAGCTCTACAAAATTTAAAGAATATTTTAACTGATAATGGAAAAATAATAATTGACTTGCATAATCCTCAAAGTTCAGGAAATAAAATTGATTCTTATGATAATATGACAAGAACTATGGAATGGCATTATGATAAAAAATTAAAAATAGAAAATAGTAAAATTATATTTGAAATTAATGGTCAAAAATATACTGATACTCATACTTTTAGAATATTTACGATTGATGAAGTAAAACAATGCTGCAAAAACGTTGGACTTGTTGTTAAAAATGTTTATGAAAATTATGATGTTAATAAATGTGGTACTTCTATTTCTAAAAATTTACAATTTTTAATTTGCAAAGACATATAAAAAAGGAACATAATATAAATGTTCCAATTTCCAAAGTTAAAATTAATTAATTTTCTTCTTTTTTAGTTTTAGTTAAGAAATGATAACTTATTAATATAGCAATCATTAAAATAATTAAACAAATAGACATTATTAAACCAAAATTAACTATTTTACTAATGATAGTTATAAATGAAATAATATCTTTTAAATAATGTTTACTTAAAATAGAACTAATTAAGAAAATAATAAATGTAACAATAGATGAAGTAAGAATAATTTTAGCTATACTCTTAATAAAATATAACTCTTTCCATCTTAATAAAACTATAAATAATATTGATACTCCACTTATAATGCTTAAATACATAATTAATTTATTACCTAAAATAAAGTGTGTAATATCTAAAATTTTATTAGTTTTAGCATCTAAACTATCACTAATAATACTACTATCAGGAATAACTTCTTCATATTTTTGATAGGTATCACTAGTTAAATTAGCTATTTCATTTCTTTGACTATCACTAAAATTATATATACCACTTTTTTCAATATCATCTAAAGTTTGATTAATTAATTTATTAACATCTTCATAATCAATCAATTTTTGCTTTTCACCAGTTAATAAATAAAGGGATGCTTTAGCGGTTAAATCACCTAAAACACTTTTTAATTCACTAGAATTAAGGACTTTAATTACTACTTCATCATCTATTTCTAACTTTCTTGTTTCTTCAAAAACGGGATCTAATAAATCTTGAACTTGCTCATTTACTTCATCATTTTCATTCATTATTTTTTCTAGATCAATATCAGTAATCATTTCCTTAACAACATTATTATTTAAATTACTTTTAATAGGTATCAAAATAAAGATACCTGTTATACTTAAAAATAAAACAATACTTAAAACCCCTAGGGCTAATTTTTTTAAAACATTCTTCATATCTTCTCTTCCTTTACATTTAATTTCCTTTTTTATCCTTTTCTCTTGCAATTAAATAATCTTTTAATTCTTTAGCAACATTCATAGGAATTATTTCACTTAATTCTTCTAAAGATGCATTCATAATATTAGTAATATTACCATATTTTTTGATTAATTCCTTCTTTCTTACACTTCCTATACCTTCTATAGTATCTAATATACTAGCAATACTTCCCTTACTTCTTAAAGTTTTATGATAATTAATAGTAAATCGATGGACTTCATCTTGCATTCTTGTTAAATAATGAAAAACATTGCTATCTTTATCAACTGGTATAATTCGGTAAGAATCACCATCGACAAGTTCACTAGTTCTATGCTTATCATTTTTCTTTAAACCAACTACTTTAATATGAACATTAAGATCATTTAAGGTGTCAAGACAAGCATTTATTTGATTAACTCCTCCATCGACAATTATTAAATCCGGAGGAATTTGGTGTTCTAAAAGCATACGATAATATCTTCTATAGATAACCTCTTTCATTGTATTATAATCATCATTTTTATCAACACTGACTTTATATTTTCGATATTCGTTTTTAGCAGGTTTTCCATCAATAAAAACAACCATTCCACTTACAGAAAATGAACCAAATAGATTAGAGTTATCAAAAACATCAATTCTTTTTAAATTATTCATTTGCAGTAAATTCTTTAATTCTTCATTAGCACCCTCACTTCGCATCTCTTCTCTAATCTTCGTGGTAATTTCATTTTCTAAATAAATTTTAGCATTAGTATTAGACATATCTAAAAGTTTCTTTTTAGTTCCTTTTTCTGGAGTTATTAAATTAGCATTAATAAGCTCTCCTAAAATTTCTTTATTAATATCATTATTAACTAATATTTCCTTTGGTATTTCATGTCTTAAATAAAAATTCATGATATAATAATCCAATTCTTCTAAAGGATCTATTTTAATAGTTATTATTTCATTATGAGACCCAATTAATTTATTATTTCTTATAAATAAAATATTAATTCCTACATGGCCTTTATCGATATAATAACCAATGATATCTCGATTTACAAAATCATGTAATTCAACTTTTTGCTTGGCTAAAACTATATTAATATAATTTAATTCCTCGGTTAATTCTTTGGCCATTTCATAATTTAAAGTTTCAGAATATGTATTAATTTTCTCTAATATTTTATCTTTTAAAATTTTATCATTGCCTCTTAAAAAAGATAAAATCTCATTTTCCATTTGTTTTAGTTTTTCTTCATCAATATTTTTTTGACAATATCCTAAACATTCTCCAATATGATAATACAAACAAACATCTTTAGGCATTCCCTCACATTTTTTTAAAGGATACAAACGATTAATAAGTCTAACTATTCTTCTAGCGGCATAAGCATTGGGATATGGACCAAAAATTAATTTTTTATCTTTCCTTTTAATATTTAAATATCTAGCTACTTTAACTTGCGGATATGGTTTACTAATATATTCAATATATGGATAACTTTTATCATCTTTAAGTAAAATATTATATTTAGGATTATATTCTTTAATTAAATTAATTTCGGTAATAAAAGCTTCTGTTTCACTACCTGTTACTATATAAGTAAAATCCTCTACTTCCGAGACCATTTTTAAAGTTTTACCTGTAACTGTTCCTTTGAAATAACTGCCCACTCTTTTAAATAAATCTTTGGCTTTGCCTACATAAATGACAATGTTATCTTTATCTCGCATTTGATAACTACCAGGCAAATGAGGAACTAATTTTAATTTTTCCTTTATTTTATCATTCATAATTTTCCCAATCCACAACAATAGTATACCATAAGAATAGTCATTTATGATAGAATATATTTAGGTGAAATATGAAATTAATTAATACTTATACTCTAGAAATTAAAAAATCGAAATTTATAGCTTATTATTATGAAGTCAATTCTAAAGAAGAAATAGATGAAATTATCAATAATTTAAAAAAAGAACATAAAAAAGCAAAACACATTCCTTATGCTTATAAAATTGCTAATTTAATTAAAAAAAGTGATGATAAAGAGCCATCTAATACAGCTGGAACACCAATTTATAATATTATCATGCAAAATAATTTAGATAATGTTTTAATTTGTGTTGTCAGATATTTTGGTGGTACTTTACTTGGGACAGGTCTTCTTACTAGAAGTTATTTAAATAGTGCCAAAGAAGTCATAAAAAAATAAGTGATAACACTTATTTAACAGTAGGTCTTACAAATTGAACATCGCCTAAATCAAGTTTTCCAGTATCAACTAATTCTTTAGCTTTTTCTGGTGTAATAATATTATAATTAACTAAAGTCATTAAAACGTCAAAATTTAAACTTTTAACATTATTTGCGGTAATGTCGGTATTAATAGTTTTATAAATTTCTTTAGCGCTATTAGAAAAATCACTAACATAATTACTAATAACTGGAGTATGTGTAAGTAAAATGTTCGTTACTTTGCTACCTTCAATAAGATGAGCTGTAATACTAAATGATGATAGAACAAAAACAACTAAAAAGGCAAATACCCATGCTTCAAGAAATCCTACAATCGCTCCCCCTATTTTAGATGGTAAAATATAAATAACTGTAAATTTTAATAAAGTATCAATAAATCCAGTTATCGATAAGATAATATTCAAAACACAATATAAAATAATAAAGATAAAGACAAATGCCAATATATTGTATATAAGAATACTTAAAGATGTTAAACCATTAAAAGGTAAAAATGGTAATTTATCAATTAAAAAATTAGCAACCGGAACTCTTAATGAATAACTAATAATTAAAACCGCAACCAAACCAATTAAATTAACTAAAGATTTAATTAAACCCCTTCTCCAGCCCGCATAAGTACCTAGGGCAATAAAAACTATTAAAATAATATCTACAACTGTACTCAACTTTTTTCATCTCCTATTATTAATTATATTATATTTTGGATGAAAAAGAAAGAATTATGTGTTAAAATGACATTGAGGTGTAAAATGACTATTGTATTTAAGATATCAGACAATTTAAAAGATAAAGTAATTAAATATTATCAAAATAAAAGGAAAGAAAAGACTCCACCCTATGCTGTTTTTCAAGCTATGGAAGGAGATACTACCATAACTTTATATGAAAGTGGTAAATTAATGTTTCAAGGAGTATCTGCTGATATAGATGCTAATTTATGGATTGATTTAGAAAAAAAATATAATAATAGAATTATCAATAATGATGGCACCGAAGGCAAAGTTAAACCTAAAGAAGATTTCATGGAACTATCTACTCTTGGATCAGATGAAGTTGGTACTGGCGATTTTTTTGGTCCTATCGTTGTTACTGCTACTTATGTAGCTACCAAAGATTTTGACTTTTTAAAAGAACTAGGAGTTAGAGATTCCAAAAAATTAACTGATGAAAAAATAAAAACTATTGCTCCTCAAATTATGAAAAAAATACCTTATGTAACGACCATTATTGATAATCAAACATATAATAAATATTATAGCAAAAGTAATAATATGAATAAAATAAAAGCCATTTTACATAATAAAGCCTTATATGAATTAAAAAACAAAAATTATAGTTATGCCAAAATAGTCATTGATGAATTTTGTAGTGAAGATAATTTCTATAAATATATTAAAGATGTTCCTAATAAAGTTTTACATATTACTTTTATGACTAAAGCGGAAGATCAAGTTTTAAGTGTTGGCTGTGCTTCCATTATCAGTAGATATGTTTTCTTACAAAAAATGGATGAACTTTCTGACATGGTTCATATACCTCTTCCTAAAGGGGCTGGTGATGAAGTAAATAAAGTTGCTAAAGAAATTAAAGATGAATATGGTATGGAAATGCTTAACAATATAGCTAAAATGAATTTTAGTAATATTAGTAAATTGGATTAGTTATTTAACTAATTCTTTTTTATATAATTTACGATAAATACGATTATTTTTAACTAAATTTTCATGCGTATCAAAGCCCACCACTTTGCCATCGGAAATAACCATTATTTTATCACAATCAATAACTGTTGATAAACGATGAGCAATGATTAAAATAGTATAATCTTTTCTTATTTTTTTAATTGATGAATGAATATAATCTTGTGTTTCATTGTCTAAACTACTTGTTGCTTCATCTAATAAAATTATTTTACTTTCTTTAATTAACGCTCTGGCAATCGCTAATCTTTGTTTTAAACCACCTGACAATATTACCCCATTTTCACCTAATTTAGTGTCATATTTGTCTTTAAGAGAATTAACATAATCATCTAATAAACACAATTTACTTTTAGCAATTATTTCTTTATCTGTTATTTGAGGATTAACCATTTTTAAATTTTCTTTAATTGAAGTATTAAAAATATAAGGATTTTGAGTAATAGTAGAAATATTTTTTCTTAATGATTCTTCTTTAATTTCATCTATATCTACCCCATCAAAATATATATGACCTTCATTAATGGAGTATAATTTATTAATCAAATTAAATATCGTACTTTTACCAACGCCTGATGCACCCACTATGCCAATAGTTTCGTGAGGATTTATTTTAAAACTTAAACCTTTTAAAACTTCATTATCATCATATTTAAAATGGACATCTTGAAATTCAATACTACCATTAAAATTTTTTTCCTTTTGGCCAAACTTTTCTTTCGAATATTTTATTCCATCAATTAATTCATATAATCTTTCTATTGATAAATTAAAATCTTTTAAATCACGATATACATAACTAACACCAGAAATAAAACCAGTTGCGCGATTACGATACATGTAAATAATTAATAAATTAGCGCCATTTAATAAAGAAGATTTAATTAAAACAATGCAAAAAATAATTAATGTTAAATCTTTTAAATTATAAAATAAATCTTCAATAAAATAAAAGATTCGATCCTTTTTTTGAATTTCATAATTATATTTAATTAATTCTTTTTGTTTTTTAGTTGTCCTTTTAATTAAATAATTCTTTAAATTTAATACTTTTATATCTTTTATACCCCTTATTAATTCCCCAAAATCACTACTATATCTTTCATTCATTGCATAATATTCTTTTTGTTCTTTCTCCCATCTTTTGGTTCTTTTAATATCAAAATATAAGATAATTAAAGATATTATAAAAAAATATAAACCTAAAAAAACATTTATATAGAAGATATAAATCATAATACCTAAAGAAGTAAAAATATCAGTAATAGTAAATCTTAATCTTTGAAAAATACTAGCTAAAGTTCTAGGTTCAGTATTAATTCTCTCTGCAAAAAAACCAGTTCCTTCTCGATCAAAATTTTTCATTTCTAACTTAAATAATTCTTTTGATACATCTTCTTTAATTTTAATTTCTACATCATCTTGTATTTTACTACTAATATCATTATTTTTAAAAGAAATAAAACGTTGAAATACCTCAATTAGAAAAATAATTAAAGAATATTTAATTATGTTAGTTAACTGAACATTGGTAATTGCTTCCAAACTTTTAGCTGACAATGCTGGAATTATGGTGTTAATGACAACGATAAAAAGAGATAACAAAAAATATAAGCCTATTTGAAATTTTTTATCTTTAAAATAATTAAATATTTTTTTATAATAATTAATTTTCTTCATAAATACCACTCAATTTGTATTTTATAATATTTTAATTTTAATAGCAATAAAAAAAGGACATAAAGTCCTTATCCTTCATTAAAATAATTATTACCTTTAGCAGTATAAGATACACTACCACTAACTTTAATAGAATTTGATCTAAAAGATAAATAATCATGCATTTTCTCTTCTGTATAAAGAAAATCAATAATAGCTTGGTAACCTTCTAAATCAGTAACCCCTAAATATTTTTTATAACTTCCGTGTTCATAAACTGTAAATTGTCTAGGTGAAATAGCTTGATAATATAAACTTTCACCTTTACCTTCACCAAATTTATTATTTACAGATTTAACCCAACTTGTATTTTTAGTACGATTATATATCGTATTAATAACGGCATAAGCATCAGTATAAGAATTATACTCTGCTTCCGCAAGTGTAATTGCACTAACAACTTCAAATTCTTTTTTAGTTAAATTATATCTATTTAAAATTTCTTTTAACTTATCTTCATTAGTTAGTTCTAGCTTACTATATATATCCATTTGTTTAACATAAGCAATATCGTAAACTTTATTTTGAGATGATGTAGTATTTACAACAATCATAATAACGAGGATATATAATATAGGCATTAACATATAACAAAGATGAGCATTTTTTAATTTATTTTTAAATTTTTTTATCCAACCCCACCCGAAGTGGGAGACATATATAGTTAATTTATTCATCATTTTCCCCCTGAATGAACAAAATAATTATACTACATATTACATTATATGTCAAATTATGTAAAAATATTAAGGCTTATTTACCATAAATTAACATTTTTAATCCCCATTATAGGTAACTTCATAAATTTTATTTTTCTCTAATTTTTGAGGAGTAGTAACCTTTAAATAATTAGATGTATGACCAATACTAATATTATCTTGAACTTCTTCAACTAAAATAGCTACTTTTTTTCCTAAAAATTGATTTTCATACTCTTTTTCTAAAAAGTTAGAAAGAGATATTAGTTTTCTTACTCTTTCTTTCTTTGTAGACTCTTCTACTTCTTTCATTTTAGCTGAAGCTGTACCATCTCTTTTCGAATAAGGAAAAACATGAATTTTACTAAATTTTATCTTTTGACAAAATTCATAACTTAATAAAAAATCTTCTTCTGTTTCTTCCGGAAATCCCACAATTACATCGGTCGTAATAGAAATATCAGGTCTAATTTTTCTAATTTCCTTAATTTTATCTTCATAATATTTTAAATCATATTTACGATTCATTCTCTTTAAAGTTTTATCACAGCCTGCTTGCAAAGGAATATGTAAATGATTGCAAAATTTAGGAGTATTTTTTAACATTTCCATAAATTTATCATCAAGTTCTGTTACTTCAACACTCGAAAGTCTAATTCTTTCTAAACCATCAATTAATGCTAACTTTTTAATAACATCAACTAAAGAGTAGCCTTCATAATTATAGGAGCCAGTATGAATACCCGTTAAAACTATTTCTAAATGATTATTATTAACCAAATTTTTAGCTTCAGTAATTATTTCATCAAAAGGTTTACAACGGCACTTACCCCGTGTAAGAGGAATAATACAATAAGAGCAAAAATTATCACAACCATCTTGAATTTTAATAAAAGCCCTCGTATGATTAAAATTATTAATTTGCATATCTTCAAAAGTTAAATCACGTGTTTTATTAATTAATACTATTTTTTGTCTATTTTCTAAAAATTCTTTTAATAATGAAGGTATTCTTGTTTTAAAATTATTACCTACTAAAATATCAATAGGTAGCATTTCATATGCTGCAGAATTATTTTGAACAGCACAACCAGTCACAATTAAAATAGAGGATTGGACCTCTCTTTTAACTCTTCTAATATATTTACGACATTTGTTATCCGCTGTATTAGTTACAGTGCAAGTATTAACAATAACAATATTAGCTTCATTCATACTATTTATATATTCAAAGCCATCTCTAATCAAAGCTTCTTTAATATAATTTGATTCATAACTATTTACTTTACAACCAAAAGTTTCAATATAAAACTTCATCATATTCCCCCTAATTCAGAAGTTGGTTAAGTTCTTTTAAAGCACTTAAAAAGGCTTCCTCCTTTTCATAACTAATTACCCTAACTTCTTTTACTTTATCAATTTCATTTTTATTAACTAAATCATTAAGATTAACTTTCTTAATAATTACATCATCATCTTTAATTTCTTTTTCATAATTAATAGAATAATTATTTTGATGTTTAACTAATTCATCATAACTAATAATAGCTTTTTCTTCTTGATCTTTTTCATATTCGTTAATGCTTATCGCATCGCTCTCTTTTTCTGCTTGTAATTTTTTAGTTAATGTTTTTAAATCAATTAATTCCCCTTCGTCATCATCATCTAAAACACTAATATCCCTTTTAATTTCTAAAGAATCTACTATATCTTTTAAATTATCCTTTTTTGTTTCCATAACCTCTTCTTCTTTATGATTATCACTTGGATTATCTATCTTATTATTATTGTGATAATCATCTTTATTACTATCATTAGGTTTTATTTCAATATCATCACGGTTAATTCTAATAAAATAAATTAAAGTTACTATCAGAATTAAAAGCGCTATAATCGCTGCAAAAAAAACAATATCAACAAACGATAGATAAGTAATAAATCTATATATATCATTAATAAAATTCATTTCTTAATCACCACATCTATATTTTATCACGAAGTGTAAATGAAAATAAGTGCTAATACTTGCTTTACATATATTTAGGCAAATATTTGACACTTATTATAACGCTATTAAAGTAAACTAGCAATCTAAAATTATTTAATAATAGTATATGGATTATTAATGGTACCATCACCAGCTACTTCTACATTTCTAATAATATTAATAACTGGTCTTACTTTACGGTATAATTTTCCTTCAATATTTGTTAAAATACCACCATTAGTATTAGCCATAAACATATATATTTCTTTATCATCGCCTTTGGCTCCACTCATGGTATACCAAGGATCTTTTATATTACTATTATATAAATAAAAATCATTATTACTTTCAAAAGGAATAGCTCCTGCTAAAACATACTCATCAATAGTAAGTAAACCAATATTAGTATTGAATGATTCCCCTAAACAATTTAAAGTAGGAATTTTATTAGTCATAATTCTTATATAAGCCATATAATCATTATTATCATCTTTAACAATATCATTACAATATTTAGTACTCGCTATATATGATAAATCATCACTTAAATTTTCATTTAACCAATCATTTAAATACTTATTCATATTGACACTTCTAAAATCAAATGAAGCATCATCTTCAGTATAATAATTGCCAATATCTTCCAAAACATCATTTAATATTAATCTAATAGTGCCATCACCATTAATTCTAACTATACGCCATAACATATTAGCAAACTCAACATAATTATTTTGAACATTACCTCTAAAATAATAAGAAATGCCTATATCATCACTCGACTTAATTAATCCTTCATCTGTAGTTGCGGCTTCACTTCCTACTTTAGTTAAAGGGGATGATACTTTATTATTTTCTATAATAGTATCAGCAAATGTTACAACCGTTTCTTTAGTTGATTCAACACTTATTTTACCTTCTACTTTATTATCTCCCTTAATTTCCATAACATAATCTTTAGTTTCTTTAGCATCTAAACTAATATAATCACTTTTAATTTGATCACTCGAATTTAATACACCTTCTAAAATATTTTCATTATTATGTTTAATTATATACTCTCCATTACCGTTTACATCATTAAATGTTATATAAAAATAGGTAATATTCTCACTTTCATTGGTAACGGAAAATTTAATTTCTTCCCTATCTTTAACATTAAATTTTTTACTATCAACATAGTTAATTGATAAAACACCATTAGCTTCAATCGAACTTGCTAATACTTTATCATAAAATAAATACATTACCCCAATGACAATAAACAAAACAATTAATAAACCAATAATAGAAAGAATTGATTTATAACTTTTACGCATTTTTAATTTTACTAAAATTTCCTCTTTCATTTGGGCACCAACTTTCAATATCATTATATTAAAACTTAAAAATATTGTCAATTTATAGTTAAAAAAAGGAAAGAGTTTATTCTTCCCTATTTAGTATTAACTTCTTTTAATATTTCGACTGCTTTTTGCATTTTCATATCATATTTAATAATGTCTTTATTGCCATATGCTTCAAGTAATTCTTCTACTTTCATACCATATTCATTAGCTAATTCTGAAGCTTTCTTATCTACTTCTTCTTCGCTAAAATCAATCTTTTCTTCATCAGCAATAGCTTCAATAATATAACGATATTTTAATCTTTTAACTGCAGCTGGCTCCATTTCTTTATGTAATTGTTCTTCACTAGTTCCTGTTATTTTATAATATTGTTCTAAATCTATACCTTGGCTTCTAAGTTGTCTTCTATAACCATCAATCATCATATGAATTTCAGCATCAATAATTTCTGGATTAATTGTTACATCCAAATTTTTAGATGCAGCTTCAAGTAATTGATCGGTAAAATCATCTTCAATATGATGTTCTTTATGTTCTTTAATGTTCTTTTTAACTTCAGCTTCAAATTCTTCAGTTGTTTTAACATCTAAACCTAAATCTTTAAAGAATTCTTCATTTATTTCAGGTAAAACTTTAGTTTTGATTTCATGAATTTTTACTTTAAAGGTAACATCTTTATTAGCTAAATCATTAACATAGTTTTCTGGAAATTTTAATTGAAGCTCTACTTCTTCTTCACTTTTATGACCAATTAAACCTTCTTCAAAACCAGGGATAAAAATATGAGAGCCAATTTCAAGAGGATAATTTTCACCCTTGCCACCATCTAAAGGTTTACCATCAACTATTCCATCAAAATCGATAACAACTGTATCACCATTTGCAACTTCACCATTGTCTTTAACAACAACTTCAGCAAGTTCACTTCTTAAATGTTCTATTTCTTCATTTAATTCTTCTTTTGAAACAGTAGCTTTTTCCTTCTTAACACCTAAATTTTTATAACTAGATAGTTTAACTTCTGGTTTGGTAATAATTTTAAATTTAAAAGTAACAGCATTTTCATTAATATCGGTAATGCTAACTTCTGGCTCAACAACTGGTAAAAGTTTATTTTCATCTAACGCTTTTTTATAGGCAATATCGATTGCTTCATTAGTGGCATCATTATATAGTGATCCAATACCATAATTTTTTAAATAAACTTCTTTTGGAGCATTCCCTTTTCTAAAACCATCAATTTTAGCCTCTTTATTAGCTTTTTTAAAAGCTTTATCTAAACATGATGCCCAACTATCTCCTTCAATTTTTATTTCAATTTCATGTACGTTTTTCATTCATTCACACCTTTCAAATACTTCTCTATTATATTATAAATAAATAAGTTTAGCAATAAGTTACTCTATTATTTGAGTCAAAGTACCTTTAACTTTTTTAATACTTTGTTCGCCACTTGTAATTTTTCTTGATAAAGTTTTTTTATTAATTCCTGATTTAAATCTTACTGTCTCATTTAAATTATCATCAGCATCAATTTTAACATCATCACCACTATAATGCCAAATACCATTTTCATCAAGAATTGTTACCAAATCATTATTTTTTTCTTCAAATCTTACAAATTTACCATCTTTAATATTAACATATTTAAAGAAATAGTTTCTATCTTCATCATATAATGCTTCAATCGCTTTTATATCATAAGCCTTCAAATTATTTTTTAAATATGTATTTATTTCATTAAGATATTCTAAAATATATTCCCAATTTAATTCATTATTATACTTTATTAAAGTTATAAATCTCTTAAAATCATACATTTTAAGCTTATCATTTATCCCTTCACCTGAAAGAATTACTTTGATAACATGTTCACTAATCTTTGTGATAATTTATAGTAAATGCTCCTTTTTCCTCAAGTATTTCAATCGTTCTTCTATCCGTACCATAAGGATTAACAGATATAAAAGAAGGGATATAAGACTTATCTCTATCTACAATATACTTGTTATTGCTTTCATTAATAACATACTTTCTAATACTTTCATCAATAACATCCTTAACGGTCACTTCTTCTATACCTAAATAATTTTTTATATAGAATATAAATGGTCGATTAGATTTTGAATATTTACAAGTAAAGCGTAAAACTCTTTCTTTATCAGCTGTATAAATTTTAGAGTTTGTCAAAGTATACTCATAATCTTTATAAGGATTAATATCTAAAAATCTTGCTAAAAAATTTTCTAATTCTTTAGAAAAATCATAAGTATCTTTTTTATCAAAGTCCCATTTTTTAAATTCATAATGTAAGATATCATCTAATTCACGCATTAATTTTTGGCTATCTTTTTCATTTTTTATAGTAATCATAACAATCTCCTTACGTAAATTATATTCTAACATAAGATTATTTTTTTGCAAAGAAAAACTTATCAATTAAGATAAGCTATTATTACACAACATTTAATATTTTAACTTTGTAACCACCATTAGGGCTTTCAACTAAAACTTCATCTCCCGTTTTATGGCCTTTCAAAGCTAGTCCAATAGGTGATTCAATAGATATTTTATTATTAAATGGATCAGATTCAACTGAAGAAACTATTTTATATTCTTCTTCATCGTCATCATCATCTTTTATAGTTACTACAGAGCCTATACCTATATTGTGGCTTTTTTTACTAGTATCAGCAATTTTACTATGTTCTAATTTATATTCTAATTCTTTAATTCGAGCTTCAATTTGAGCTTGATCGTTACGAGCGGCATCATAATCAGCATTTTCTGATAAGTCACCCATCGCTCTAGCTTCTTTTAAAGCTGTAATTACTTCTTTTCTTTTAACATTTTTAAGTTCATTTAATTCTGTTTCTAACTCTAAATAACCTTCAGCAGTTAGTTCGAAAAAATCTTCTTTTTTCACAAAAATCTCTCCTTTTTAATTTTTAATGACTTACACAATAATACTATAAAAACCCCTATTTGTCAAATATTTTAGCCCGCATCATGGCATATTTAACTATCTTACCATCAAATGGTAAATAAACAATCATTTGCGGATGTCTTGCAACATCAAGAGTATTTTTATCTTCATCAAATATTGTCTTTATAGTATATGTCACATTGTCCATATTAGGACCAATAAATTCGACAACATCTCCTACTTTAAAATAATTTCTTTGTTCTAAAGTAATTAATTTATTTTTTTCATCATAATCTATTACAATACCTAAAAAGTCTTGATTTGATACTTCAATGCGATCATTAAAGTAACTTTCATTTACACCAGGAAACTTTTGATAAAATTGAGGCATTGTATCTCTGTTAGCTACACGATCTAACACTTTATGATAATATTGTTTATCCTCATCTGTTAAAGTATGGCTAATTATTTTATCAATTATTCTTCTGTAACATAAAATAACTGTAGCAATATAATAAACTGAACGCATTCGCCCTTCTACTTTAAAGGAAGATACTCCAATATTAATCATATCTTCAATATATTCCACCATATTTAAATCTTTACTCATAAAGGTAAAATCAGGCGCATTTTTATCACATCTTTTAAAAGGCCATCGGCAAATTTGGGCACATCCTCCACGATTAGAATCTCTTCCTGTCATATAATTAGATAAAATACATTTACCGCTGATACTTGTACACATAGCGCCATGTATAAAACATTCTAATTCGACATGGCATTCTTTTTTAATTCTAATAATATCTTCTCTAGTGGCTTCTCTTCCTAAAACAAATCTTTTAACACCTAAACTTTGCCAAAATTTAATTGCACTATAATTTAAAATACTTGATTGAGTAGAAAGAATTACTTCTAATCCTAATTTATGACATAAAGAAACTACTATAATATCACTAGCAATAACGGCATCAACATTAATATCTTTTAATTTATTTAAATAATCTTCTAAAGATATTAAATTTTGATCATGAAAGACAATATTGACCGTAACATAAATCTTTTTCTTTAAACTATGAGCAAAATTAGTGGCTTCTAAAATCTCTTCTAAAGAAAAATTTTTAGCATTGGCTCTTAAACTATAATCTTTGCCCCCAATATAACACGCATCAGCACCATAAAGATAGGCAATTTTAAGTCTTTCTAAATCTCCGGCTGGAGCAAGTAATTCAGGCATAACTATTCCCCCTTTAATTTATAAATGGTTTCTTTATCTAAAAAACCACGATCAAATTCTTTTTGATAAGTATTATTAAGCAAATTAATTATATCATCACTAGCTAAAAAAGCACTATTAATAAAATAATATTGAGCATCTAAATTCATTAATTCTAGTCCATTAAAAATGGGCTTATGATAAAAAATAGTTCCATAATCATTTTCATAAACTAAAAATTTAACATCATTTTCTATTATTTCAATCGGATTTTCTTTTTTCAAATGATGAAATTTACTATAATTATCAACTAATAATCTTCTTGAATACATTCCAGATACATAACCTAAAGTAAATAAAGTAAGTTTACCTTTAAATTCTTCATTAATTAATTTTATTTCTTCATAAGTGATATCACTAGAAACAATAACAGAATCTACATATTCTAAATAAATTCTTATTGATTCTTTATTCGTATTAAAATGACTTAAAAATAGTATTTTTTCCATTTTTTTATCTTTAACTAATTCTAATACCCCTAAATCATCAAAGATAATTCCTTTGCATTTAACTTTATCTAAAATATCTTTTAGTTTATCAATACCCTCATTATCTAAAATACGATTAACAAAAAGATAGCCATCTTCACTTACTTCTGCATAAGAAAAAACATTAGGCATTCCTACACAAAAATCCGCCAAAGGATAAGCAAATTTAGTAATGCCTAATTTTTGATATTTTTCCCTATCTTCTATAGAATTAATTGTTATAATAATTTGATTATTTTTCATCTTTCCATGTACTCACTGAAAGCCCATCACCAACATCATAAAAAGTTGTCTTAAATTCTTGATTATTTTTTAAAAATTCAATATATTCTTTAATTTTATCTACTAAACTTCTTAAATTCTTACTTTCTATTTCTTCTGGATTATCTACATAACCATGAAATTTTAAATTATCAGTTATAATTGCTCCATTATCAGATAGAAAATATTTATATTTTTCAAAAAATTTAGTATTTTGTGCTTTAGCAGCATCAATAAAAATCAAATCATATTTAATATCAGCTGAAATATTAACATCTAAAGCATCTTGAAAGACTACATTTATTTTTTTATCCATGCCACAAGCTTTAATATTTTTTAAAGCTTCCATATATCTTTCTTCATCACGTTCAATCGTGGTAACATAAACATCTTCTTTACAGCTTGCCATTAAAATAGCTGAATAACCAATCGCTGTTCCAATTTCTAATATATTTTTAACATTATGTTCTTTAATATATTTCATGATAAACGCAATCGATTTTTTTTCAATAATGGGAACATTACGCTCCTGCGCATATTCTTCCATTTCTAATATTTTTTCTCTCATATAAATCACCTATATTTTTCTACATTATTTTGATGTTCAGCATAAGTTTTAGCAAAGTAAAGTTTACCATTACTATCAGTATAGAAATACAAATAGTCGTCATCACTAGGATTAAGCGCAGCCTTAATCGAATCTTCACTTGGATTACAAATTGGTCCTACTGGTAAGCCAATTAAAGACAAGTTTCTTGTATTATAAGGATTATCACTATCTAAATCTTCTTTAGTTAAAACTTCACCAAAAGTTTTATTTGCCCCATAATAGGTAGTTGTATCCATTCCTAAAGCCATTTTAAGATCTAATCTTTTATAAATAACTTCACTTACTACTACTTTATCTTCCATCAATTTTGCTTCATTCTCAATAATACTTGCTATTGTAAGTATATCATGATAATTATAATCGCTCTTTTTTATAAGAGCATTATAATTATCTAACACTTCTTTCATTTTATCAAGTATTTTTGTAATAACATCTTCAATAGAGGATTTAGAATTAAAATAATAAGTATCAGGAAATAAGTAACCTTCTAATGGATAATAGATATCACTATTTAAAATGTTTTGATCTAGAAAATCATATTTTTCTATTAGTTCATTTAAAAAATCTTTATCATTTAATTTCTTTAATACTTCTTCTTTATTAAAATCAAAAGCTTCACATATTTGATCTATATAATCTATAAATCTTTTACCTTCAATAAATGTTAAATGATATTCTTCACTAGTTTTAAAATAATCTAATATTTCTGGAGTATCCATACTTCTTTTAATTTTATAAGTACCAGGATAGACTTCTACACTTGGATGAAGATATAAATAGATTGTACTAGCAATTTGACTTTTAATTAATTTGTTTTCATATAAATTTCTAATAACTTCTTTTTTACTAGCTCCACTTCTAATTGTAAAACTAACAACATCATCACTATTTTTACCAGTAAAACCAGTTAAACCATAAAAATATAAACCTACCATAAAACAAATTATTGAGATAATACTCAATATAATTATAATAATTCTTTTCATTCGACACTTACACCCTTTAATACTCTATTAATTAAATTTTTTTCTTCATCATTAACTTTCTCTAAAATATTATCTTTTTTTATTCCTGCATAACATTTTCCAGTTATATAATCTTCATAGACAATATAAGTTTTATCTTGATGTTCTATTTTATATAACATTTTAAAATTTCTTTCTCTATCTTTACTATTTCTTAAAATCATTTAAACCTCTTAAAAAACTTTCTAAAATAATTGATGCGGCGATGGCATCTATTTTATTTTTCGTATCTTTAACATGTTCATTATTTAAATGGATTATGTCTTCAGCACTTTTAGTAGTAAGTCTTTCATCAACTAATATAACTTCTATATTATTTTCTTCTAACATTTCTTTAAAATGAAGACTACGATTACCAGCAAATCCTATACTACCATCCATATTTTTAGGTAATCCTAAAATAACTTTAGTTATATTATATTCATTTATTAATTTCTTAACTTCTTCTAATGCATAATCATAATCTTCACTTTTAAAATTAAAAACTTTAAGGGGAGTAGCTAAAGTATTGGTTTTATCACTAATAGCTATTCCTAAACTTTTAGTACCTAAATCTAAACCTAAATAACGCATTATTTACCTTCATAGGAATTGATTAAAGCAAGAAGAACTTCCTCTCTTTTTAAAGAACGCATTTTTTCTCTTGCATTCTCATAATTAGATATATAAGCTAAATCACCAGTTAATAAATAACCAACTAATTGATTTTCGGCTTTATATCCTCTTTTTTCTAAAGACGCTATTATTTCATTTAAAGTGATTAATATTAATTCTTGCTTTAAAGCTGCTACATCAAATATACTTGTTCTATCCATAGTTAACTTCACCTTCTTTAATTTTACTATATTTTAATTAAAAAGAAAAGGTATTTCTACCTTTTCCCGGATTAAGTTTATGATGGTTTTTATGACTTTTCCTTGTCAACGTGTTAACCTTTAGATGCTGCCCTATAACATTGTAGAGAACTACCGCTTCCAGAATACTCCGACCAACCAGAATAGCAGAAATAACTTCGATCGTATCCGACCGAAACATCCCCGTCAGCGATGCAGTCTCGTTCGCAGTTTTTTACACTACTCGAAACAATATGTTTAATACTACAAACGTAGCTCCATGCGTCATCCAGAGCATGATTTACACTACACTTCTTCCTACACTCATCCGGTGTCATCATGACCCCCATAGATTGCGTCTCGTAACCATCCTTGTTATACATATCGCACGAAGTCGTATTACCGTAATCCACACACCTAACATAATATCCCGCGGCCTCACATTCATCCGCTACAGTCGTCCTATCAGTTCCCCAGATGAAGTAAGCCCCGTGCACGTCCTCACAGTCAAATACTTCCTTCCTTTCGCAGGTCCCTTTTTTAGAATTTTCGCAAGCAGATTCAGCCGCAGACCTTGTACCATAATGAGTGCCACTGCTTTCACTACAAGTGTAATAAGTTGTCGTATCGTACCACCCTTGACCTGACGCACTAGTCGTACATATATATCCTCCGGACGAGGATCCTCTTGATGTATCATATACTTTAGTTCCTATCGGACATGTATAAGATGAATCGGTTGTTTGAGTTGTTGTATTTGTTCTATTTTCTGCTGATACTCTTCCTGATGCATCTGTTACTCTTCCTTCTATGGTATATGAAGTATTATCATTTAAACCAGTTACTTTACAATTACCATTTGAATCTTGGATAAACCAAGTACTTTGGCTTGTGGCTTTACATTCATATTTAACTACACCACTTCCTGTATTTCCATCTGTACCTTCTACTTTGACTGTGATACTACTTGTATCTTTACTTTTGTATGTTACATTACTTACTGTTGGGTTATTTAAATCTAGTGTTATGGATGCTTCTTTACCACTTGATATATTATTTGCTCTATCTTTGATAAAGGCATATCTTGTTTTTATACCTTCTATATTATCTAGCACTGGTTCTGTTGGACTTACACTTGTACCACTTACATTTACCCAACTTCCATTACATGTATCTTTATTTGTACTTATACAATAACTTACTACATCACTTGCTGTCCATCCTATATTGTATGTTACATTTACTTTATGTGTATAACCACTATTTAATGTTTCATTATTTTCTTTTGTTCCAGTTATAGTAAATGTATTTACTACTGGTACATCATCATCTTTTGCAAAATACAAATCACAATATTTTGTGGCATTTGT
>CANQGF010000017.1 GCA_947601485.1 uncultured Bacilli bacterium | reverse complement strand
TCATAACCTTGCATTCTTTTAAAACGAATTATAATATCTTGTAAAGTAGTATCCCAAGCATGACCTAAATGTAATTTTCCTGTTACATTAGGAGGTGGTATAACGATTGAATATGGTTTTTTAGAAGTATCACCACACTCAAAATAGTGATGATTAAGCCAATAATTGTAGCGATCCTTCTCTACTAATTTTTGATCATATTTTTTATCTAACATATTTATCCCTCTTTCTTGTTTCTTTCAAAATAAAAAGATGATACCAAAAGGGTGCATTAGCACGGTACCACCTTTAATTTAACTTTCAAATGATATAGCATTTCCTGCATTTTATACTCCATTTGCAACCAATATATTTTAACTTATTAGTTTTCACCAACCACTAACTCTCTTAAAAGTATCAAATATATACCTCAAATATCAATGTATAACAACTATATTCTAGCAAATTTTTTATGAGATAGCAAGCGTATCTAATAAAGTATCGCTATCATATACTTTGATTAAATTATCTTCCTCTACTACTTTTAATGTATCTTTATAATTATAGACTTTAAGGGGACTATTATTTACATCACTATAAATATATAAATAAGTATTATTTATTGCACTTAAAGAATTTAATGTTAAATTAACTTCTTTAATAAATAAATTATTTAAATATTCTCTTCCCTCATAACTAAATATTCTAATGCGTTCATTACTTTCACATATTATATAGTTATTATTAAAATCGATAATTTCTAAATTAAAATTATTACTAATTTTATTATTTTCACTATCTACAATAAACCAAACATTGTCTTTTTTAACTAGATAATTATCTTTTAAATTAGAAGATAGTTTAACCTCTTCATAATTAAGGGGAATGACTACTTTTGTTTCATCACCAACTCTAACAACTCCTTTTAAATTATTTGAAGTTACAATATAATCATTATCTATAATATTATTGGCATTGTCATATTCTTCTAATACTTTTTCATTTCTTATATCATATAGAAAATAATTATCACCATCTCTAATAATTGTATATTTAGTATTACCTAGTTTATAAGAACATCTATCAAAAGAACAATTATATTTTCCAATTAAATTATCATTATCATAAAACCATAAAGCACTTTGATAGTAAGGAAAATGTTTGGGATTATCATTATTACTACCTATATTTTTATCTTTTAAGATATAACTCCAGATAGTTAAAGGAATAAAAATTATTAAAAGAACAATAATAGTTTTAAAAACATTTTTATTCTTCATAAAGATTACCTTCTAAATCATATTTATAAGTTACATCATTAATTGTAATGTTAAAGCCATCCGTAAAATCAATTTTATATTCATTATTCGTAACATTTAGACTTTCAGGTAAAATTCCTAAAGCATTATCGTAAGCATAAACATTTAGTTTACTATCTATAATACCAACATAATAATTATCATACATTTCTAAATAGGCAAATTCATTACTAACACGATCAAAATTACTATTAAAAACAGAATAAACTTTATCTTTACTAATCATTAAATAATAATCATTCTTTTTCGTAATACTTTCATATTTAAACTCAACTTTACCTTGAGCTTTCTCTTTAGTTATTTCTAATATACCATAATATCCTTTATTATTTCCAATAGCGGATTTAGCTAATATATAAGATAATTCTGTATTTACTAAATTTATTTTATCATTTATTTCATTATTATTTATAATATTAATTTCATCATAAGTTCCTAAAGTTTTAGCGTTTTTAAGATCATACAAGTAAATTAAATTATCATTACCATCTTGAATAAAAACATAATTATTATTATAAATACTAGATAGACCATTATCATTTTGATATATCATACATTTATTTAAAGTATCGTTACTACTTGTTAAACTATTTTTATTAGTGCATTTATAAGTACCAATTAAATTATTTTTATCATTATCATTGTAAAAATATAATACACCATCATAATAACTTAAATAATTATAATTATTACTAACAATACCTTCTAGCATATTAATATTAAAGTTTTCTTTATCGATTGTGATATTAACCATATCATTAGTCACTTTAATTTCATAAGCAACACGTGTTTCTTTTAATTTATTATCAGTTGTATAAATATATTTTTTAACATAATTATTATTTGTTAAGTTAATGCCTTCTTCATTTAATTTAATCAAATCTAAATTTTCTAAATATAGACTATTATCTTTTACAAATGAAATAACTTCATCATGAATTTCAATATAATCATAATTGCTAGCTATTTCTTTACCATTTAATGTAGATAATTTATACTTATTATTTTCCATAGTAATTAAATAATCTTCACTAACGCTTTTAGCATCTCCGACTATATTTGCTGATATTTTTTTACCATTACAATCTATGATATATTTAGAACTACCTTCTTCCGCTACTAAATAACCTAATTCATTATTAATAATTCCTAAATTATCATAAATACATTTAACTAAATATAGAAAACCATCTTCTCTAATAGTAATTAAACCATATTTATTATTAGTATCTTTAATTACAGCCAAATTACTTCCGGTATCATATATTTTAATATCAGATAATTCTAATAAATTTTCTTGTCTTTTAAAATCATATAAAATTATTTTATCGCCATCTTTAACAAAGGTATAATTATCAAAATAAATGGGACTACTAGCTATAATTTCTTCACCATTTTCATAAGCTAAAATAACCCGATTAAAAGAATCACTTTCAAAATTACTTTTAGCAAGCAAACAATTATCAGGATCTTTATTAACACATTCATAACTACCCAATTCACGATCTAATTTATCTAAAAAAACTAAATTACCATTTTGATAACGATAATTATCTTTTAAAATAATTACTTCTTCTTCTTTCTTCTCTTCTTCCTTATTTTCTCCTAAATCTTTTTTAAAAAAGGAAAAATAAAAAATAATACCTCCAATTAATAAAACAACTACAACGATAGATACTATAATTATAGTCTTTTTTTGATTATCTAAATCATTCCATAAATCTTTGAGATTTTTTTTATTTTTTAAATTATTGTTATTACTATTATTATTTAAATTATTTTCTTCATTATTAGTAAATAACATTTCTGCTGTATCACTATTTATTTCATAAATTTCATTATTATCATTATTCATGAATTATACTCCTTTATTATATGAAGATTATATCATAGTTTTTTTAATTAATAAAGTTGCATATAAAAAGAAAGATTTCTCTTTCCTAATTTACTAATAAATTTCTAATTAAAGCAATATTTTCATTTTGAATAGATATATAATCACTAGTTGAATCACTATTAGTTATCATATCATTTATTTCTAAAACATTTATTTTATTAGAACTTTTTAATTCTTTCATTAAATCAGATTCTTCTTCACCAGCAATTTTTAAAATAGCATTATATTTGGAATTTTTAAATTTATTTTTTAAATCATTCAAGGCTGATTTACTACCTGATTCTTCTATATCTTTTAAACAAACAACATCAAAACCATAATTTTCTAAAAATTTCAAAGATGGATTTAAGATAACTAATGAATTATTATCGATCGAACTTGCTTCTTTGGCAATACTACGTAATTCTGCATCCATCCAAGATAATTTAGTATATAATTCATTATAAAATTTATCTATATCTTCTTCAATAACTGAATTATCTAAATAATCTTTTAAAGCATTTTTAACATTCTTTAACATATTAATATAATTATTGGGAGCAAGCCATAATTCTCTTATATCATTATAAACTTCCAAACTATAATTATCTTCAAAAGTGGCATCGATAATTAAAATATTTTTATTATTATCAACAAATGATTTAGCTATTGCTTTTTCATTATTAATACCCAAATGAATAAATAAATCACCTTTAGCATATTCATCAATTTGTTTATCAGTTAATTCATAAGTATTTAAATCTACTCCATTAGGATAAATACTATTTACAGTACTATGATCACCATATAAATATTCAGCAATATATTTAAGGGGATAAACCGTTGTATATATAGTGGCGTCCTCTAAATTTTGCTTACTTAATGAACAACTACAAGATAAACTTACTATTAGAAACAAAAATACAATTTTTAAATATTTCATATAATCAAATCCTTACTTTTAACATTTTACTATAATAATCCTTTTTTATCAATATAATGACATTCTAATAAAAGTAAAATAGAAGACAAAAGCATTGCTCCAATAACGTCGGTTGCAAAATGAGCTCCAAGATAAATTCTAGAGAGTGCTACTAATAAAGGAATTAAAATAAGAAAAGTTATTAAACTAACTTTAATTTTTTTATTAAGATTACTTTTACTGACCAAATAAATTAAAATGCCATATAAAGAAACGGAAGCCATTGTGTGTCCACTGGGAAAACTAAATGATTTTTCTACTACTAAAGCTAGGACAGTTGGTCTTTTTCTTCTAATAATAATTTTCACAACATTATTAACAATAGTGGATAAAATAATAACTAAAGCAATAATAAAAGAACAATTCTTTTTTTTCTTAATAAAGAAAAAGATTACTAATACAATCGATAGAAAAACAATAAATATAGTACTACCTAAAAATGTAAAAAAATGATTTAAATTAGTCAAAAAATCACTCATTTTGATAGTTACTAAATGATAAACATAATTATCAAAAGCAACTGTTTTATCTAACGCTACCAATATACTTAAAATAATAAATAAAATACTTAATAAGATAGCTAAAAGAATTCGCTTATTCTTCATAATTGCCATTGTAAGCTCCTTTAAAGACAAACTCTCTTTGAATAATCAAATTGATAACCCATAAAATGGTATCAACAATTATCTTAATAATTAAAACAGGAATTTTTAATAAATTATATAAATAAGTTACAAAACAACCTGAAATAAACATTACGATAAAGACGAGCATATAATATTTAATTAATGTTGGAATACTCATATTTTTAAATACTAAATTAGAATTAATAATATAATTATAAAGACTCGATACTATCCGTGATAATATGGTCGCCGCTAAAATCTTTTGATTAATTTCTAAAATATTAAAGATACTTAAAAATAAAATAATATCTAGAATAAAGGAACTAAATGAAGCAACAAAATATTTTAAAAATAATTTATAGATTAAAATAGAATCTTTTAAAGGATTAAAATGACTATTTACATTACTATTTAAATAAATTGTTTCGATTGGTACTTCTTTTATTTTAATGCCCTCTTCTTTAGTGAAAATTAACATATTTGTTTCATATTCATATCTTTCACCAGCTAAATCCATCATTAAGGTCATTAAATTACGTGAAAATCCTCTTAAACCAGTTTGGGTATCAGTAATATCTAGCCCAATAAATACCTTAAATATATTTCTCGTTATTTTATTACCAAATTGACTTCTTAAAGGAACATTATCCTTATCAAAATCTCTTACTCCTAATACTAACTTATCTTTACTTTTTAAAACTTCTTTAGCTATTTTTTTAACATCTTTATAACTATGTTGGCCATCACAATCACATGTTACACAGCCTAAAACATCAGGATAATTATTTAAAATATAATTAAAGGCATTTTTAATCCCTCTTCCTTTTCCTAAATTAACATAATGTTTTAAGACAATAACATGCTTTTTTTCTAATTCTTGAAAAAAATTATCATAACTACTTTTACTACCATCATTAATAACTAAAATATTAGTAAAATCTTTTTGTAATTCTTTAATAAATTTAGTCATTAATTCAATATCTGGGTCAAGAGTTGGTATGATTATAAAAACTTTATCCATAAGTCGTCCTCCTTATTTTTTCACTGCTTCCGATTTAACCCATTTATAACCATTTTCATAATATATAAAATAGAATTTATCATTTAAGACATCTACTTTATCTTTATGACTAACAATCATATTTTTTTCTAAATGAACATCTACACTAAAAGCATTATCATTGTAAATAGTAAAATTAGTCAAAGTTTCATTGGTAAAACGGGGATTTTTAAATGTATGGGTACTAACCATTAAAATATCTGGTCCCTTACTAAATGATACTAAACGATCATATAAATTTGTATCTTCAAGTAAGTATGGGGTAAGTTTATAAAGTCCATGTCTATCTCCCCCTAAATCATCGGTTAAAAATAAACTATAATTTTCCGCTAAAGCTAAAATATCAAAATCTTCTTTCAAATATTTTTTAGCTTCTTCTAAAGTATCAACTTGAATAAATTCTGGATTTACATCAATAGTGTTACCTTTTAGATTATAATTAACTTTTTGATCACTTTTATCTAAAATACTAATTTTGGGTTCATATACTAAATTATCTATTTTGTAAACATCTTTTACCGCTATATCAATAAATTTAGTTAAATCATCTAAATTGCTAATATCCGTAGTTTTTTGAACATAATCACTACTTACTAATTGATCATTAATATATAATTTATATTCATGCGGAATTGAGATTGTAAAATTATATATTCCATGATCAAAATAATTTTGATAATCAACTATTTCCCATTCGTTTGATGTTAAAATAGCCATTATTTTATAAGATTTAGTCTTTTTTAAAGAAACTGTACTAACTAAAACTTCATTATTATATATATCATAAACATATATATCATCATGACTTTTTTCCTTATTTTGATTATAGACTAAATTATCACTTCGATATAATTTTTTAACACCATCCGTAATATGAGCATTTTTTCTTTCTAAATCACTAATACTAAATAAATCATCATTTACTTTATCCGTTAATTTATTAGTTGTAAGCAAATAGCCAATGTAATTATCAACTAAATTTCTTTCATAAAGAACTAAACTATGAAATACATAAGCTAAAAAAACAACTATGATTGAGGCCATAATAATGCTAAATATAATAATACTTTTTTTATATTTACTCATAACTACCTCTTTTCTACAATAAACCCATCAGGTAAATTCCAAGATGAATTTGAATAATAAAATGTTACAGATGTCATTTCAAAATTACCATTATAATACATACTAGATGAGGAACCACCATCAATATTGGCCGCATTAACAGCGCCATATTCACTCATAATATCAATTAAATCTTTAGCAGTTGCCCCAAGATGGCCATTTTTACCACGACCATCAGTTACTAAAAGAAGAACTGTACCATCTTCTCTTTGACCGATTGCTGTTCTAGGATTTGCTCCACTTCCACTGCCTTTAGCTTCTCTTTTCTCACCATTAATAATTAATTTGACAAAATGGTTATTGGCATCACTTGCTTCTTCTTGGAATGCTACCGCATCCCTTATTTTTTCATTCTTTATAACTTCTTCTACTTCTTTAGCATTTTTACCACTTAAATCAATAATTTTAAGAACATTATCTTCATTAAACCCAATTAAATGCATTCCTCTAATACCAGTAGGATTATTGCATTCTATAACGCCATTTTTAACTACTAAACCTAATGGTCTACCACCTTTATTACTATCAGAATAATAAAGTCCACCATTAACACCCGCAATCGCGTTATTATCATTAACAAGTTTATCTAAAGTAACACCTTTTTCTTTCCATGATCCATCATAAATACTAGCAATTTTTACTCTACTCGGATCATTAACAATGAGCATTTTAGCAAAATAAGTACTACCTGTAATTTCCACTAATTCAAGACCATTTTTATCTATACTATCATCAATATTAATTAAATTATCATCCATTTCATTATCGAAATTTGCCATACTATTAGAATCAACAATTTTTTGAACATTTTCATCACTCATAAAAAGACCCACAACAAATTTAAGTTGCCCTGTCTCAAGTAAGGTAGTGACAAATAAATTACGAGCATTTACACTAGGGCCATAACAAAACAAAAGTCCCATTCCATATAAAGCTACCACTAAACTAATCAAAAAAATGCCTATAAAACTAAAAAATTTACCAACTAATTTTACTACTTTCAAGCTTAACACTTCCTTATTTTCTCCTAAAATGATATTATCATAATTATTTATATTCTTCAAGATTATTTCTTATTAAAGAAAAAAAGAAGATTGCTCTTCTTTTAGCGGAAACCGCCTCCGCCACCTCCGCCACCGAAGGAACCACCGCCCCCGCCGCCAGCTGAAAATCCACCACCACCAGCAGAATAACTTTCGGCTTTGCTTCTTGCAGCACTAGCGGCACTTACACCTTGCGCAGAAATCGTATGAATAAAAATAACATCATTATAGAAATCATCAGTTAAAACATCAGGATATAATTTTTTAAATTCTTTAGCAACTTTTTCAGCAATACCAAATATTTGAGCATACATTAAATAATATTCCCATAATTTAACTTCGATTGATTCTCGATCTTTAATATTAGAAAAATCATTTAAGAAATTTTTTAAGCCCGCCATTTGAATAGCATATTCCATCATTTTATCATTAATATGATAAACTGTACTAAATGTTTTTTTCTCTTCTTGAATTAATCCTTCATTAACAAAAACCATTGTTGTATCATCAATTACATTATTAAACCAAGATAAAATTTTACTATAATTATTTTTACACCATTTAGTAAATTCATTACTTTCTAATGTGCCATCTATTGAAGCTTTAAACATCATATCATATAATGCTTTTTCTCTTTCTGATAAATTATCTGAAGATATTAATTTAACAGCCCGTTCTTCTTTTTTACCAACAGTTACATTTTCTATATTCCCATCTTTTAACCATTTAAGAAGAATTGCTCCTAAAAAATCGGTATCTCTTTTAATCAAATTATACTCACAAGCTACCCAATAAGCTTTAAATAAATCTTTATCTAAAGGAATATCCCTAAAATATGGGGCATCTTTAACTTTTTTACCAGCTTCCCCAAATTTTAAATTTTTAGTACCATATTTAGCTTTAGTAGCTAATTTATAAACCACTAAAGTTATAAGAACGTATGGTAATATATTTAAAATGAAAGCAATAATTAGACCAATTATACCTATTATAATTTCCCAAATAGTATGCTTATCATTATAAGTTTTGGCTCCTTCATTAGCCATTTCATAATAAGTATTAAAATCATCTTCTAAAATAGAACTGGTATTAAATGTTCCTTTAGGAAATTTAACTAAAATAGTCATATATTCATCACTATCTAAAGCATCTTCATGAATCATTTCAATATAACCATTATCTACATAAGCATATCCCCCATAATTACCATAACCCCAAACAGGTAGATCATCATCATAAGAAAAATCGCTATAAATTTTAATATAAATATATTCTGGTTTATCTGATAAATCATAAGGAATTAGTTGCCAATAAATTATATCAGCATCATCTACCCTAGATACAAAATTAGTTACTGTATATTCCATTTGATAGATATTATTACCATAATTACTAATGCCAAAACATAATTCATAACCATCATCAACACTATTTAATCCTGCTTTATAAGCTTTTTCTTTAAATGAAGCATCAACATCCCAATTAGATATTGTCGTAAAATTAGTTCCATTTAATGATACTTTAAAATCTTTAATTTCACTTTTTCCTAAATTATAATATGGTTTATATCCTTCAGTTCCTTCATTTAAATAAGCTTGCCACTTTTCCGTAATATGAGCATTACCATCATTATCAACATAAATATCCATTGTAATTTGTTTGATATCATTGGCATATACTACGGAAACACTAAAAATAGCACTTAAAAATAATATAGCTAAATAAGATAATCTTTTCATCTTCACCTCACGTTTTAAAAATTTGTTTTAAAAATTTGTTTTAAAAATTTGTTTTAAAAACTTTATAAAAATTAAAAGGCATTAATTAAATGCCTTAAAATTTAACTTTAACATTTTGTCTTTCTTCTTCACTAGCTTCAAAAAAGACGGCTTTACTAAATCCAAACATTTTAGCAATAATATTTGAAGGAAACATTTGAACTTTATTATTAAGCTTTAAGACTGAATCATTATAGAATCCTCTAGCATAAACGATTTTCTCTTCTAGTTCCGCAAGTTTCTTTTGTAAGTCTAAAAAGTTTTCATTAGCTTTCAAATCTGGATAAGCTTCAGCTAAAGCAAATAACTTATTAATAGCTTTTGAAAGTGCTGAATCAGCTTCTAATCCAGCTTCTGTACTATTAGCAGTTACATAAGAGTTTCTAGCTTTAACAACTTCCTCTAAAGTATCTTTTTCATGTTTAGCATAGCCCTTTACTGTTTCAACTAGGTTAGGTACTAAATCAAATCTTCTTTTAAGTTCAACATCAATTTGACTTTTTTGATCCTCAACCTTATTTCTTAAACTAACTAGTCCATTATAAGAACTAATAACATATAAAACAATTAAAACAACTACTATTAAAATAATCCACCACATAATATCACTCCTTGTGAATAAATAATAACATAACTTCTACTTTTTTTCAATTTGTTGCTAATTAAATTATATTAAAAAATGTAAAAAGTTATACATCTCTTGTTTAGCATTTAATTTTAACCTATAATAAGATTATTAAATTAATTAGGAAAGGATGATTTAAAATGAATTTGGATATTAAAATGAAAATAGGTGATCTTTTTTTTAATTATCGAGTAGCTATAATTATTAGAAAAGATAACCAAATTTTAGTTCAAAAAGATAAACGAGTACCATATTATGCTTTACCAGGCGGAAGGTGTAAAGCAGGTGAATCTTCCATAATGGCCGCCATTAGAGAATTTAAGGAAGAAACAGGATTAGACACTTATTTTAAAAAAGAAATCGGCCTTATTGAGAATTTTTTTGTTTCTAGTTTTAATAATCAAAAGTATCATGAACTACTTATCATCCATGAATTAAAATTAGCTAAAGAAATTGAACCATCAACAATTATTCCTAATATCGAAGATGATAAAAAAGAATATTTAACTTATATTTGGTTAGATATTGATACTCTTAAAAAGTCTGATTTTAGGCCTAAAAATGTAATTAATATGTTAGATAGTGATAATTTCAGTTATTTAGTTAATATGGAATAGGCTCCATAGGTTTCAATATATTTATTTTTATGGTCGCAAATTGCGACCATAAAATATTCACTTTCTTTATTAACATTTAAAACAAAATCTTATATGTTTTTGTTAACCCTGTTTCATTTATTTTTAGAAATACTTAAAATAATACCAATACTTGCCATACTAACTAATAAACTACTACCACCATAACTTAAGAAAGGAAGCGTAACTCCAGTTACAGGGATGAGGCCAACAACAACCATTAAATTTAGAAGAGCTTGAATAATTAGACCAAAAGATAAACCAAAGGCTAAAAATTTACCAAACATATCTTTACTTTTTAATGAAATAGATATTCCTCGATAAAAGATAAAGAAAAATAAAGAACTAACTATTAAAACCCCTAAAAAACCTAACTCTTCACTAATAATAGAAAAAATGAAGTCAGTTTGCGGTTCTGGTAAATAAAAATATTTTTGTCTCGATTTCAAAAATCCTTGTCCAAGTAACCCACCAGGTCCAATCGCATACAAACTTTGTAAAATTTGATAACCACTGCCTAAAGGATCACTCCAAGGATTTATAAAACTAACAATTCGCTTCATACGATAAGGTGCCGCGATAATAATACCGACAATTCCTAAAAGACCAAGTAAACCAATTTTTACAAAGAAAGAAAGATTAACTCCACTAGTAAAAATTAAAACAACTAAAGTAAGAACAATAACCATAGCGGTACCAAAATCAGGTTCTAACATAATCAAAACAAAGAATAAGCCAATAACTCCTAAAATAGGTAAGACACCTTTAATAACACTTTTCATATTTTTTTTATTATTAGTTAAATATTTAGATGCATAAATAATAAGACCTATTTTAGCAAATTCTGATGGTTGAATTCCAAGAGAGCCTATTCCAAACCAACTTCTAGAGCCATTTCTTACACTTCCTATACCAGGTATTAACACTAGTATTAATAAAATAGCACAAATAAGTAAAATAATATTAGCGTATTTATAATAAATATGATAATCAAGTTTAGATAATAAATACATAATGATAAGCCCTACTAAAAAGAAAATAGCTTGCATTTTAACAAATTTATAAGGATCATTAAACTTATATTCTGCCCAAACAAAACTTGCTGAATAAATCATAATTAATCCAAAGATAGCAATCACTAAAGTTCCAATAAAAAGTGGCTTATCAATTTTTTTCATGTGTTAAACAAAACCCCCTTAAAGTTTTTTATAACCAAACACCATATGTTATCGCAGCCATAGCTAAAATTAAACCAATAACATAAAACAATTTAATAATATCACTTTCATTCCATTTTAATTCTTCAAAATGATGATGAAGTGGAGCTTTTAAAAATACTTTTTTATGAAAATATCTTATACTTATTATTTGAATAAAACTACTCAATGTTTCAATAACAAAGACACCACCAATTATAGCTAGTGATAATTCATGTCTAGTAAGAATAGCGATGGTAGCTAAAGCTCCCCCTAAAGATAATGAACCTAAATCGCCCATAAATACTTTAGCTGGATGACTATTATAAACTAAAAATCCAAGAAGAGCTCCCACTATTAAAAAGCAAAATATTGCAATTTCTTGATAGCCTTCTAACCATCCACAATTCCAAGAAATAATACCATAAGCAAGAAACGCAATAGCGGATAGACCAGCACACAAACCATCAAGACCATCTGTTATATTAACAGCGTTAGATGTTCCTACTAGTAAAAATAAAATAAATAAACCAAATGTCCAACCTAAAGGAATAACTAAATTTAAGGCCGTAAATTCAATGGTAGAAGATCCTCCTCCACGCATGAATAAATAGAAAAATATTAGAGCTATAATAACTTGAATTAAAAATTTAGTTACCATTGAAAGCCCAGCATTATCTTTATATTTAACTTTGATAAAATCATCAACACCACCTAAAATAGCGTAAGCTATAAAGGCAAAGATTAAAGTAAACAAATTATAACTAAGTTCAATACTATTATTTATATACAATAAAATTAAAGATATTATAACCGGTATAATAAAGATAAATCCACCCATAGTAGGAGTACCATCTTTTTTTAAATGACGGATATTGATATCACGACTTACCGTTTGTCCAATATGAAATTTTTTTAAAATCGGGATTATAATTAAACCACATGATATGGCTAATGTAAAACCTAACATCATCGCCATAGCAGCTTTGGCTAAAATTAACATATATTCCACCTCTTTAATAATTATACAACATGAATATTCCATTTAATTAGACTTACCTAGATTATTTACACAAATTGACGTCAATTTAATAATAGAGTAATAGTTGTTTCAACACTTTGAAAGGTATTTGCTGATGGTGACATATATACAACTGTATCTCCACTACCAGTATATTTTACTTTAAAATCTTTTAGAGCTTTAGTAGCTTCTTTTTTACTCATTCCTACTACATCAGGAACAACTAAATATTTAACATCCAAATAACTATACTCTTTTAGTATTCCCCCACTTTGTTCACTTATATTTAATGTTTCTATAGCCGACATTAAAATACTTCTTGCAATAGGAGCTGAAACTGTACCTCCATATTGGGTAACACCTTTAGGGTTATTAACTGCTACATAAGCTACAACTTCTGGATCATTAGCTGGTAAAAAACCAATAAAAGATAAAATATAATTACCAATCATATAAGTACCATCTTTAACTTTTTGAGCTGTTCCTGTCTTCCCACCAACACGGTAATTTTCAATATAAGCATTTTTACCAGTTCCATTTGCTACTACACTTTCAAGAGCATATCGAACAGTTGCTGAAGTTTCCGGACTTATTACCTTTCTTTTTTCTTTTGGACTATTCTGCATAACAATCGTATTACTTATTACATCGCTTACATTATCGACCACATAAGGAGTATACAAAGTTCCTCCATTAATAACGGCTGATACGGCGGTAATTTGTTGAATAGGAGTAACACTTATACCTTGACCAAAAGCAGTTGTAGCAAGTTCTAGAGGACCCATTTTTTCTTCTTTAAATAAAATACCATTGCCTTCTCCATTTAAATCAATACCGGTTTTACTACCAAAGCCAAAGTTTTTAATATAACTCATCAATTTTTGGGTTCCAAGCTTATTACCTAACGAAACAAAACCTGGGTTGCATGAATTTTCTACCACTTCTAAATAAGTTTGTGTTCCATGCCCACTATGTTTCCAACAATGAAGCGTACTACCATCAATAGTAACAGCTCCTGTATCAGTATAAGTATCTTTAAATAAATCAATAGTTCCTTCTTGAACAGAAGATGCTAAAGTTATAATTTTAAAAGTACTTCCTGGTTCATAAGTCATCCAGATAGGAAGATTTCGATTAATAACTTCTTCACTATAATCTTGATAATGCTCGGGATCAAATGATGGTAAACTACCCATAGCAAGTATCTCACCTGTTTTAGGATTCATTACAATACTCAATGCTGATTCAGCATTATATTTATCCATAGCGTTTTTTAATTCATTATCGACGGCTTTTACTAATTCAATATCAAGAGTTAACTTTAATGTCATTCCTTTAGTAGGAGCTACATAACTATCAGGAATTTCTAATTTATTTCCTTTACCATCACTATAATATTTAAGTTCTCCATTTGTCCCTTTTAAATAATTATCATAAGTAAGTTCAAGACCTGATAACCCTTGATTATCACTACCAACAAAACCAATAATATGGGCTAGCATTTCACCATAAGGATAATATCTTTTTGAATCGACAACTAAATAAACGCCATCATAATTTAAGGCTTCAATTTTATCAGCAGTACTACTATCTAAATCCATTCCTTTTCTAATAATTTCCATACTACTATGTTTAGAAACATATTTATAAACATCATCATAATCACAATTTAAAATTTCAGCAATATCTTTAGCTACTTTTTCTTTATCTACTATTTGATTAGGAACAACATATATAGTAGTGGTAACAATACTAGTAGCTAAAATATTACCATTACGATCAACAATATCCCCTCTCGGAGCATTAATAGTCATTTTTCTACTCCACAAATCTTCCGTAATTTGGGATAATTTATTATAAGATATAACTTGAATATAAAATACTTTACCTATTATTAATATTAAAGCAATAATGATAACGATAACAACAAAACGAACTCTAACATGAACATCATTAAAAAACATATTATTCACCAATAAATAATATGTTGTAAAATTTTTATTATTATTTTATTGCAAAGTAATATTTAAAGTCATATCACTTGTTATAATAGTGCCGGGAGGAATACTTTGACTAGTTACATAACCATTACCAGTTGTTTCAATTTTAATTTTTAATAATGAAGCATAAGTTTTAACTTCATTTAAACTCCACCCTATAATATTTTCCATTTGGTAATCAGCTGAATTACTAATTAAGAAAACTTTACTACCATCTAAAATTTTCATTCCTTTAAGGGGATATTGATTAGTAATATATTTACCACTTCCAAGAGTATAAACTTTTAAATTCTTTTTCTTTAATTCTTCTACGGTTACATTTACCTCATTACTTATATAATTATCTAATTTAATTGTTAATTTTTGGACATCATCTGCTTTATCTTCTAACCCCATATATGAAACTATATTATCTACAGCTTTAATTACTTCTTTAGCAATAGTTCCGGCATTAGTTTCAGCTTTTTCAGCTGCTACATAAAAAATGTACTCCGGATCTTCTTTAGGAAAAAGGCCAACAAAACTTTGAATATAATCATAATGACCAGTTAAATAACCATTAGCACTACCTATTTGAGCTGTTCCTGTTTTTCCAATAACTGTAGTTTTATTTGATTTCCAAATACCACCAGATGAACCATGATAAACTACTTCATACATTAAATCTTTCATTTGATCAACAGTCTCTTTTGAATAAACTTTAGCTACTTCTTGTCTTCCACCTTGATAAATTGTTTTATTATTTTCATCAACTATTTTATCAACAATATATGGTTTAATCATAGTTCCATCATTAGCAATAACACTTACAGCTTGCAATAATTGAATTGGTGTTACCATAATTCCTTGCCCAAAAGATGCCGTTGCAAGACCAATTTCACCTCTAAAATCTACTGTCCCAGTTGGCTCTTCAGAAGCCGTATTTTCACTAAACAATTCAATACCAGTTCTCTTACCAAAACCTAATGCTTGATAATAACTTTTTAATTTATCAGCTCCTAAATCTCTAGATATTAAAGTAGCCGCTACATTTGATGAATTAGCAAAACCTTGATTATAATTAATAGTTCCCCATCCACCTTTGATGTGGTCATTAATTGTGTAGCCACCAACTTTAATATTGCCTGATAAATATTCCGTAGTACCATCATATTTTCCTTCTTCAATAGATGATGCCCAAGTAAATATTTTCATAACACTACCTGGTTCATAAGGATAACTTACTAACGGATTAACATAATTTTTAATACTACTTAAGTCATTTGGATTAAAATCAGGATAAGTACTACTAGCAACAATAGCTCCAGTTTTAGCATCCATTACCGTAAAAAGCATCCAATCCATTTTTACTTTATCACCTAAATAATCAGTTACATTTTCCGCAAATAATTGAATATTACTGTCTAAAGTTAAATAGACATCATCACCTTCAATAGCTTCCGAAACAAGTTCACTGGCACTTGGTAGTTTATAACCATAAGCATCTGTTTCATAAGTTTTTTTACCATTTTGTCCTTTTAAAATATCATTAAAAGCACTTTCAACACCAAGTTCCCCAACTACTTCACCATCATCATTCTTTTTTGCATAACCTAAAATATAAGAAGCAAAAGAACTCATATTATAAAATCTTTTTTGACTGAGAATAAAATCAATTCCTGGCATATTTAAGGCTTCAATTTCCGCTTTTTTAGATTCTGATATATCTTTAGCACCATTAAATTCAACTTGATAAGCATCTTTATTTAATCTTTCCAAAGCTTGATTGTAATCTATTCCTAAAGTTTCATTTAACATTTTGGCTGTTTTTTCTTTATCGACGACATGTTGAGGATCACTTGGATCAGTTGTCCTTGATGGCTCTAGATAAGCAATTAAAGTATAAGAATTTACCATTGTAGCTAAAGCTTTACCATCATTAGCGTAAATAGTACCTCTTTTAGCATAAATAACATCTTCCTTTGTATTTCTATTACTTGCAAAAGTTTTTAAATTTATTCCATCTACTTTATTACTTAAAGCAACATAAGCCAGTTTAACAATTATTGCACCAAAAAGAAAAGCCACAATAAAAATAAGAATTTTAGGTATTTTTACTGTAACTTTTTTCATTTAATTTTCCTCTTCTTCTGTTACTTTAACTATATTATCACTACGATAAGAAAGGCCATATTCAGAAGCAACTTTTTGAATGTTTTCCATACTTACTAATTCATCTTTTTGCATTGTTAAACCTTCATTAATATTTTCTTGTTCAGCTATTTTATTTTGCAATTTTTCCGCTTCTATATTAGTTTTAGATAATAAAGCTTTTGTAAATATATTAACAGTAGGTATAGCAATAATTAAGGCCAAAATTAATAAATACATTAATTTTTCACCTTTTAAAAAACGATAACGAACTTTTTTCTTATTGTTACTCATATACTATATCCTTTCTATTACTCTTAATTTTGCACTATGACTGCGACTATTCTCTTTTATTTCTTCATCACTTGCGGTGATAGGTTTTTTATTTATTAATTTAATAATTGGTTGATATTCTTTTGGAATATTTGGAAGCCCTTTAACTATTGGTTCTACTTCACTATACTTTTTGAAAATGTTTTTAACAATTCTATCTTCTAAAGAATGAAAAGTTATAACACAAATTCTACCACCTTCATTAAGCATATCTATTGCATCTGGTAAAACACTTTCTAAAGCATTTAATTCGTCATTAACTAAAATTCTTAATGCTTGGAAGATTTTTCTTTCAGGATGATTTTTATAAAAATAATTAGCTCCGACCGAATTTTTAATGACTTCAACTAATTTCAAGGTTGTTTTAATATTTTTCTTTTTTCTTTCAATAACAATACCCTTACTAATAGCTTTAGCTAACTTTTCTTCTCCATATTCATAAAAATATTTTGTTAAATCATCTTCACTATAATTATTTACAATATATTTTGCATCTAATTTACTAGCTAAATTCATTCGCATATCAAGCGGGGCATCATGCATAAATGAAAATCCTCTTTTTTCATCATCTATCTGTGGTGATGAAAAACCTAAATCAAATATAATACCATCAACTTTATAAATATCTAGTTTGTTTAATTCACTCTTCATATTTTTAAAATTAATAGGTAATATTTGATAATTTCCTCCAACTTTTTTTAATACTTCATTAGAATATTTTCTTGCTTCTTCATCTTGATCAATAGCTATTAAGGTGCCACTTTTAAGTCTTTTTAAAATTTCTTTACTCATTCCTGCATATCCAAGCGTAGCATCTACATATATTCCATTATCTTTAATATTTAAATTATCGATAACTTCATTAAGCATTACACTATAATGTTTCATTATTAACCTCGAATAAATTTTCCGCAATCTCTTCTAATTTTGAAGCATTTTCATTCATGTAATTATTATAAATCTGTTCATTCCAAATTTCAATGCGGTCATTTACGCCAATCACGACACATTCTTTTTCGAGATTGGCGTAGCTAACCAGCGGGGAGGTAATATTGATTCGACCCATTTTGTCGAATTCGCATACAGAGGCTCCAGCAAAAAATGATCTCATAAATGTACGGGCATCTTTTTTCGTAAATGGTAAAGTATTAAGTTTAGATACCAACTTTTCCCAGTCATCAACTGTGTATAGATAAAGGCACTTTTCTATTCCACGCGTAACAACTATCTTATTCATATCTTCACTTCTAAATTTACCTGGTAAGACAATTCTACCTTTTTCATCAATGTTGTGATGATATTCGCCCATAAACATTTATATCACCCACTTTCTGCCACAGATATCCACTGTCTACCATAATTATACTTTATTAATTGGCAAAAGTAAATAAATAATTCCACTTTTTTAAAGCAAAGAAAATAATTGACAAGAAGTTGACAAATAAAAAAGAAAGATTAGTACATCTTCCTTATTAAATTATTATTTAATTTGAGTGATATCTTCACAAGATAGATTAGTAATGTTTGCAATGTCTTTTATAGTTAGACCCTTTTCTAATAGAGTTTTAGCCATTTTTTGTTTGTTTTTCAAATATAAACTATGATCAATTTGATAATGCATTTCTTGTTGTTTTAACTTTCGCTTTTTAAATAAACTAATGAAAAAACAGCTTTCAATTCCCTTGTAAACTTGCAAACAACTATTTTTATTGTCTGTTATAAGGTTTAACTTATCCTTATTATTGTACGATATAATCTTTGAAGAAATGAGAACAATCCCCATAACAAACACTACAGGTATCCCTACCCATAAAACTTTTCCTTTTTTCATAAACTTAATCCCTTACTGATACTAGAACATCTTTCTAGTATCAAATTAATCATAAAATAATTGAATGGTTTTGTCAATTAAAGAGAAATAAAAAAAGAGTATTACTACTCTTCTGTTGTAAGAATTGACTATTTTTCTTCTTCAACGCCTAAAACATTTTCACCTTTGTAGTAACCACATTTAGTACATGCTCTATGAGGTCTAATTGCAGCACCACATTTTGGACAAGTTGTAACTGCGCCAACTTCTTTTTTCAAATGTGTTCTTCTCATTCTTTTTTTAGTCTTACTTGTTCTTCTAAAAGGAACTGCCATAACTAATCATCACCTTTCAATAAATCTTCTAATTTTTTAAGTCGAGGATCAATTTCATCCTTAACTATATTTTTATCATTAATTAATTCCCAACCATTGCCTTTTAAATTTGCATCATTATTTAAAGTATAACTAATGGGAACTTCCAATACAATATTTTGCCATAAAAGTTGTTTTAAATCAAGTGTATTTTGCATTTTTTCATAACAATCAAGATAATTTTCTTCTAAACTAGTCGTATTTTCATTAATATCGATATTAAAATTGTATGGTATATCATCTAAAGTATATGAATCTTTAATAATCATTGTACCACTAAAAACTAAATCCACTTTAAGATCATTATTACTATCATTAGTAATTGTACCTTTAACAAAACATTTTTTTAAATCAATAATTCTTTTATCTAACGCTTCATCTTTGAAAACTTCAAAATTAATATTTATCTCTTTTTTATAATTTAGTTCATTTAAGTCAATAATCATTATTAATCACCAAGAAAATTATAACTGATTATATGGAAAAAGTAAAATCATTTACTTTTAAAAATTATTTAGATATAATTTTCTTGGTGATTGTATGTATAGATTAAAATATTATTCTTTAAAAAAGGAAGAAAAAGATAAATTAAAAGATAGATTTTATCAAACAGACTATGGTAAAACAATTAAAATAAGACTAACTAGAGTTTTAATTATTGGTATTTTATGTTTAGTTTTTGGTTCGTTCTTAATTGTAACTAATGAACAAATTTGGGATATAATTAGTGGTGTTAGTTTACTTATTGCATCAGTTATCTTTATTATTGGTAGTTTTAAAGTAAGAATTAATAAATTAAATGACTATTTAATTAAAGAGAAAAGAAAATAATACTCATTTTTCTCTTTAATTTTTTTATTTTACAATAATAAGATTTAGTATGGATAGTTTTGAAAGAGAATTAAACAAATTAAATATTAATGATTTTATTTGGCTAATTTATTTTTTTATTGTTTTATTTTCTTTAATTAGTGATTCCTTTCAAAGAAAATATCTTTTTACCCAAAATAAAAACTATCGTAATATCGGAAGAGGAATTACTCTCACTCTTTTAATTACGGCTTTTTTCATCTACCTTTATTTTGTTATTGATTCCATAGAAGATATAAATATTTTAAAAAATAGTAACAATAATGATGCACGAAAAAGTAGAGTTGCACTTGAAAGACTTATTACTACCCTCGTCTTTTTAGTAGGTGGTGCCTTATCAATTTATACTGAAATCGATGATAAAGGTGGTGACATTGATCTTGCTATTCTTTAATTAATAATCATCTGGCCATTCTATAAGAAGCATTTTTATCTATGCTTAAACCTTTAACTTGAAATAACTCTGAAACACTCATTATTTGATAACCTTTGCTATATAAAATTGGCAATAATTCTTTAATCGCTGCCACTGTTTCATTATAAGAATCATGAAAAAGAATAATATCGCCATCTTTAACATTATCTACAACATAATTGACAATATAATTTGTATTACGATAACGCCAATCATTAGTATCAAGACTCCAAAGGATAAAAGAAGCATCAATTAGCTTTTTTTGACTTTGCTTAATAACTCCATATGGTGGTCTTACTAAAGAGAAAGTTTTACCAGTTATACCTTTATACAAATCATTCATTAAATTAAAATCATTAACTACTTCATCGTCAGTCATTAAAGACATATTTTTATGATTGTAAGTATGACTCCCTATTTCATTGCCAGATGTTTGTAATAACATAATTAAATCTTTTTGGCTTTTCATCTTGGTTCCCATAACAAAAAAAGTAGCATGAGCCAAATTATCTTCTAAATACTCAACTATTTTATTAGTTTTATTCTTATTAGGACTATCATCAAAAGTAAAAGCAATACTCTTTTTAGCATTAGTATAATTATAGCCAGATTCATTTTCATAGGTTTGATCAAGAATTACAGTAAAGTCTAAATAATCTTTTATTTCATTGTAATTAACTTTCAAATATAAAAGTTCATCAACATTAGGATTAATTTCATAATTATTAAAATAAATAACCATTTCATTATCTCTTAAAACATACGATCTTTTAACATCATCCAATATTAAAGCTTCCGTAATAAATCTAGGATATTTTAAAGCTAATAAATCATTTATTTTTTGGTAAAATTCATCTATATATTCTCTTTTAATTAAATCAGTTATTTCTGTTTCCTTATTATCTTCATAAATTTTACTTAAATAGTCATCGTTATTATTTTTATATAAATAAGATACTATACTATTACTAAGATAATTTTTTTCAATTAAAACATAATTAGAATTATCTTCTAAATAACACATTTCTGCTTCATCTTCTGTATATAATTCTTTAAAAGTTACTGCATTAAGGACAATAAGCAAAAAAATTACTAATTTTAAATAAAATGTTTTCTTCATAATTCATCATTTTTAGTATGGATAAGTTTTAATAATTCATTTACAAAGATAAAAAATTTTTTTATAATTTAGATAAGAGGTAAAAAATGAGAAGAGATAAAATTAATTATTATTTAGATATGGCAGAAGTTGCTTTAGAAAGAGGAACTTGTATTAGACGTAATTTTGGGGCCATAATTGTCAAAAATGATGAAATTGTTTCCACTGGCTATGTTGGTGCGCCCAGAGGAAGAAAAAATTGTTGTGATTTAAAATTTTGTTTAAGAGAAAAAATGCAAGTGCCTCGTGGTGAAAGATATGAACTTTGTCGTAGTGTCCATGCTGAACAAAATGCAATTATTTCTGCATCAAGAAAAGATATGATTGATTCCACCCTTTATTTGGTTGGTAAAGATTATGTAACTGGTGAATACGTTGAAAATGCAAGACCATGTGCTTTATGTAAAAGAATGATTATTAATGCCGGAATTAAAGAAGTTATTGTTAGAAATAATAAAATGGATTATACAGTGATTAAAGTAGAAGATTTTATTCAAAATGATGAATCTCTAGAGGGAATTAAAGGTTATTAACTCAAATATAATTTTGAGTTTTTTATTTTTTATAAAAAGAAAAAGCAGCTTATTGTCTGCTTTTAATTGACTTTGGTGCACCTGAAGGGACTTGAACCCCCACGGATATATCCACTAGATCCTAAGTCTAGCGCGTCTACCAATTCCGCCACAGGTGCACTTAATTATGGTGGACCTCGTAGGACTCGAACCTACGACCGCCCGGTTATGAGCCGGATGCTCTAACCAACTGAGCTAGAGGTC
>CANQGF010000016.1 GCA_947601485.1 uncultured Bacilli bacterium | reverse complement strand
TATCATACTAAACTTCATTGTTATGTTGTAGTTGAACTAAAAAATACTGAATTTAAACCAGAATATATAGGAAAAGTTAATTTTTACTTGTCAGCAATAGATGATTTAGTTAAAGATAAACAAGATAATCCAAGTATAGGATTAATACTTTGTCGAGATAAAGATAAATTTTCAGTTGAATATGCTTTAAAAGATATACATAAACCTATTGGAGTTAGTTCATATGAATTATCAGCATATTTACCACCTGAAATTTTAAAAGAATTACCAACTGAAGAAGAATTAAATTTACATATTGATTTAGAAAATGAATAGTGTCATTTTGGATTAAAGAAAAAACAAATTACTGTAATAAATAAAAAAGTTAATTATAAATTTATTTATTAGAATCTAATCCACATTCTAGTGTTTATAAAATATTGGATGTAATAGATGAATTTAATAATTTAAAAGGATTAAGAAAAATAAATAATGATAAAAGGTTTAAAAATAATTAAAGTGAGAGTAATTATAAATAATTTATATAACTCTCTTTTTATGTCCTGTTATTTATTCTCTAAAAATTATATAATTTTTTTATACGAGGAGTGTATTTATGGATCAAGAAAAAATAGGAAAGTTTATTGCAAGGGTAAGAAAAGAGCAAAAATTAACTCAATCTTCTCTTGCTTCAAAGTTAGGTGTTACTGATAAATCGGTAAGTCGTTGGGAAAACGGAAGATGTTTACCTGATCCATCATTATATAAAGATTTATGTAATATTTTAGTAATTACTTTAAATGAATTATTTATTGGTGAAAAAATTAAAGAAGAAAAATTTAAAGAGCAGGCTGATAATAATTTGTTTAATGCTTTAGAAAATAGTTCCTTTACTTTAAAAGAAAGGATAAAGTATTATAGCAATAAATGGGATAAAGAACATTTTTTTGAACTGACCATTGCTATGATTATCATAGTGGGATTTATAATTTATGGTTTTATCACAGATAACGGAATACAATATATATTTATGATTATAGGGTTTACTTATGGAATATGGGAAAATAATCGAAAGAAAGCTTATATCGAAAGAAATGCATATAAAAAAATAGACAATAAATAAAAATGGAAGTGAACCTTTGGTATGTTTAAAAAAAAGTTATAAATGTTAAAGTTTTTCTTGAAAGGAGCAAAAAATATGGATCAAGAAAAAATAGGTAAATTTATTGCTAAACAAAGAAAATTAAAAGATTTAACTCAAGAAGAATTAGCTGAAAAACTAGGTATTACAAAAAATGCTGTAAGTAAGTGGGAAAGAGGGTTATGTTTAATGGATATGTCTTTACTTAAACCACTTAGTGAAATATTAGAAGTAAGTGTAAATGATATATTATCAGGAGAAATAATTGAAAGCAAAGATATTTTTAAAAAGAGTGAAGAAAATATTATTAAACTAACCGAACTCATAAATTTAAAATCTATAAAATATGGTATTATTGGGATGCTTTTGTTTTCTATTATTTTAATGGTTATTTCCATTATTAAAAATATTTCAATGGCTTCAGTAGTTAGTATGATTTCTGCTTATAATTGTGTTACATTTATAAGTCGTTATAAAATAGGAAAAGATAGAATTGATTTGGTTACTGGAGTAATATTCTTTATTGCTGTTATTTGTAATACAGTGGCTTTTATAATATCTTAACTAATATTAGAATTTTTATATACCATCGTTTTAAAGAGACAACCACATTAAATAAAAAAATTCATATTAACAAGTTCTTTAGTTTAAAGGATTTGTTTTTTTATTGTTTAAGATAAAAATTCTTGTAAAACGTATGTTTGCGTGATACTTTTATCAGGAGGTAAAATATATGAATAAAAACAAATTAGGAAAATTAATTTCTTAATAATTCATTATTGTTTTCATACATTAAATGAGATTTTTTTATAATATTTTCTAATTCTTTTTCGGAAGCGTTACTTATTTCAGAAAGTTTTATATCTGTATAATATACTTTATAATTTAGGGGTAAATTAGCTGGTCTTAAATCAATCGTATTTCCACATTTTAAATTGTCTTTATCGATAACTGAATTTTTATCTTTTGTAAGTAAATTAAGGATACTACTTTGGTAATTTATAAATATTAAACCAATATTTTGATTATTTTCTATATAATTTCTAGTCACAAAATTAACTGTACCACTGAAAGATGAATAAAAACTCAAATATTCATTGGTGTCATCAGATACAATTTGCATATTATTTTCATCATATGGTTGAGTAAATTCAAAATTTAAACATATTGTTGAAAGGAGAAATATTAAAATTATACTTATAATAATTAAATAAGTCCATAAAAAGATATTTAAACCTTTATTTTTCTTGCTAGCTTTTGAAACTACATTTACCATATTTTCTTCAAATTTTTCTTGATAATCTTCTTTTTCGACTTTTTCACCACTCATAAGGTCATTTACCGTTATATCCAATATTTCACATAAAGGTTTAAATAAAGATAAGTCAGGCATATTTTTAGCATTTTCCCAATTACTTATTGAACGATCTGATACTTTTAATTTTTCTGCTAATTCTCTTTGTGATAATTTTTTCTCTTTTCTGCATTCATAAATAAACTTGCCAATTTTTTCTTGATTCATTCAAATCACCTCTCCTTATGGTTCCATTTTATAATAAAAAGAGGTTTTTGAACATGAAATAGTACTTGAGTTTTAAAAAGTTGCTTTTAATTTTTGTGAATTTTATATATATTTTTAGAAAAATAAACTATTTTTAAAATGTCAATTTTTGTAAAAACTAATGTAAAAACTATTAAATTAATAAAAATATGTGGTACTATATATATTAGAAGAATCGGTTTGAAAAACATTTTCATTACTATGTATATCTTTGAATGAAATGAAAGGAATGGTAGGATAATATGAGAACTTTTGAAGCAATACAAGAAAATTTGAGGGCAAATAAAACTTATATAATGCATAGTGCTATGAGCAAACTTTCTAAAGGTGGATTAAAAGAATGGGAAGAAAAAGCCCAAAATATGATAGTTGAAGAATGTCAAAGAAATCTTGAAAATATTGGTGAGGTTACTACAATAGAAATTGGTGCAAATACAAATGCAATTATTGAATCTGTTCAAAAAGCATACCAACTTCACACTATTGATTATTGGAAAAATTTTGAAAAATTCATAACTGATTATGTATCTGGATTATCTTCTGAAGGGAAACCAGTTAATGGCATCTATTTTAGCCAAAGTGAATGTTTAGAATTAGGTGTTAGTCTTAATGATTTATTATGCTTTAAAGGAAAAAATCCTATGAATGAAGAAGTAGGAGATCTTTTTAGACAAGAAGTTAATGTTAGTTATGGTACAAATATTCCAATGAGCAGTGTTGAAAAACAAGCTTTGCAAGATTATGAAGCAGTTGCTTTTGGAGACGATGAAGTTGCCAAAGCTAAAGCTTATATGCATTTAAAGGAAGTTCAAAGAGATGCCGGCAAATTAAAAAATGGAGGCATTTACTATACTTTAGCTAATGATTTAGAATATCAAAAAGCTCAAGATTTATGTTCTGGAAGAAACCTTTAATAAGTGTTATTAACAAAAATTGTATTTATTAGATAGCTTTATGAAAAAGCTATTTTTTTGTTATTATTATATTTAATAATAAAAAGCATCATTATTATTTTTATGATAACAATTGTTAATTTTATGATATTATATTTATATAGCAATAGAGTTAATTTTTATTTGCTAAGTAAGGAGAAAGTATGAAAAAAATTGATTTAAAAGTAAATGGTATGGTTTGTAGTGGTTGCGAAAATAGAGTAAAAAATGCTTTAATGAATATTGAAGGTGTTACCAAAGTTAATGCTAATCATAAAAAATGTTTAGTAACTATAACGGCAAAAGATGAAATAGATAAAAATAACATTGAAAAAGTTATAGAAAATTTGGGGTATGAAATTATAAAGGAAGATTAATTTGAAAAAGATAATTTTAAAAGTTGAAGGAATGACTTGTTCGGCCTGTTCTAATCATGTCGAAAAGTATTTAAAAAAACAAGATGGTATTATAGATGTTTCAGTAAATTTAGTTTTAGCTCAAGCTTTAATTTATTATGAAGATGATATAACTTTAGAAACTCTTCAAAATTATATTAATGAATCCGGTTATAAATATGGAGGAATTTATAACGAAAAAGAGGAAAGTAAAAAAGATAATAGTAAGATTTATTTAACTATATTAGGAATTCTTATTATTCTTATTATGTATATTTCTATGTCACGTATGATTCATTTACCTGTAATTCCTTTTTTAAATATGATGAAGTATCCCGTTAATTATGCAATAACTTTATTTATACTTACAATTCCCTATTTAATTTATGGTAGAGATATTTTGACATCAGGAATTAAAAATTTAATTCATAAAGCACCTAATATGGATACTCTAGTAACTTTAGGCGTTTTAGTTAGCTTTTTATATAGTTTTATTAATCTTATTTTAATTATTTTAGGTAGATATGCACTAGTGGAAAATTTATATTTTGAATCTGTTTGCATGATAATTCTTTTTATTAAAATAGGAAGATATATTGATAAAAATAGCAAAGATAAAACAAAAGAAGCAATTAAAGAACTTGTAAAAGTAACACCTGAATCAGCTTTATTAAAAACTAAAGATGGTGAAAAAGAAGTTACTATTGATGAAGTTAAAGTAGGAGATATTTTAATAGTTAAAGCAGGAATGAAAGTTGCAGTTGATGGTGAAATAATAAAAGGAAATGCACACTTTGATGAATCGTTTATTACTGGAGAATCTAAACCTAGTAAAAAGCAAAAAGGCGATAATATAGTGGCGGGATCAATCAATTATGATGGGGTAGTAGAATATAAAGCCTTGAAAATAGGGCCACATTCAACAATTTCTGAAATGGTTCATCTAGTGCTTGAAGCGAGTAACTCTAAAATGCCAATTTCTAAAGTAGCAGATAAAGTTAGTTCTTATTTTGTACCTCTTATTTTAATAATTGCCTTGTTAACATTTGTTATTTATCTAATTTTAGGTACATCTTTAAATGATAGTCTTATAAGAATGGTAACTGTACTTGTTGTAGCTTGCCCATGTGCTTTAGGACTTGCAACTCCACTTGCTATTGTAGTATCTATAGGTTCTTTAGCCAAGAAAAATATTTTAGTAAAATCTAGTGAAACATTAGAAATTGCTTCCCATATTGATACAATCGTTTTTGATAAAACAGGAACTCTTACTTATGGAAAATTAAAAGTAAGTAAATTATATAATTATTCTAATTATAATGATAATGAATTATTAAATATAGTAGCCAATATCGAAAGTAATTCAACTCATCCTATATCTTTATCATTTACTAAATTTAAAGTTAATGAATTAAAAGTTGAAAATTATGAAGAAGTAGTGGGTCTTGGAATTAAAGCTAAAGTAGATAATAAAAGTTATTTTTTAGGCAATAGGAAAATTTTAGCTAATTTAAAAAATAATCATCAAAATGATGAAGAGAAACTTTCTAATGATGGTAATAGTATTATTTATGTTATCGAAGATAATAAGATAATTGGTTTAATTGGTGTAAAAGATGTAATAAGAAATGATGCTAAAAAAACAATAAATAATTTAAAAGAATTAGGTTATGAAATTTTTATGTTAACTGGAGATAATGAAATTACAGCTAAAATAATTGGCAATGAATTAAATATAGAGAATATAGTTTCTAATGTTATGCCAAGTGAAAAAACTAAATTCATTAAAGAACTACAAGCTAAAGGTAAAAAAGTTATCATGGTTGGTGATGGCATTAATGATGCCCCATCTCTTACTACAGCTAATATTGGTATTAGTTTTAAAAGCAGTACTGATATTGCAGCTAATTCTTCAAATGTTATTATTACAAATGATAATATTAGTTGCCTTTTAACATTTTTAAAAATGGGTAAAAAAACTTTAAAAAATATAAAACAAAATTTATTTTGGGCTTTCTTTTATAATATTTTAATGATTCCCCTTGCTATTGGTCTATTTAAAAATATTGGTTTAGAAATAAATCCAATGATTGCTAGTGCTTCCATGATGCTTTCTAGTTTATGCGTTGTCTTTAATGCTTTAAGATTAAGAAAGATAAATTAATTAACTTTAAAAAGTTCTACCGATAGTAGAGCATTTATGTTAAAAAATTAACCGATTTTACGATATAATGTAATTGAGGTGGTAACATTGGAAAATATTGATTATGGTAATTATTTATGCAAACTACGCAGGGAAAATAATTTAACTCAACGTTTTGTAGCTTATCAACTTAATGTTAGTGATAAAGCTGTTAGTAAATGGGAAATGGGAAAATCAAAACCTGGCCTTGATAAGTTAAAGTTATTAGCGACTTTATATAATGTTCCTTTGGATAAATTATTAGATAATGAAAAAGAAAAAGAAGTTAAAGTAAGTAAAATTGTTTTAACTGGTGGACCTTGTGCTGGTAAAACTACGGCTTTAACTTGGATTAGTAACTATTTTACAAAAAGAGGATATTCGGTATTATTTGTTCCAGAAACCGCAACTGAATTAATTTCGAATGGCATTGCTCCATGGACTTGTGAGACAAATTATGATTATCAAACTTTTCAAGTAAAGCTTCAAAAATTAAAAGAGCAAATATTTGATGATGCCGCTAAAAAAATGAAAAATGATAAAATACTTATTGTTTGTGATCGAGGGCTTTTAGATAATAAAGCTTATATGAAAGAAGCTGAATTTAAAAGATTATTGCAAGATTTAAAAATGTCTGAAGTAAAAGAAAGAGATTCATATGATGCAGTATTTCATTTAGTAAGTGCTGCTAAAGGAAAAGAAGAAGCCTATACCATTTCAAATAATGTAGCAAGAAAAGAAAGTGTTGAAGAGGCAAGAGCTTTAGATGATAAAATTATTTCTTCTTGGACAGGACATCCACACTTTAGAATTATTGATAATAGTACAGAGTTCGAAGAAAAATTAGAAAGATTATTAAAAGAGATTGCCTCATTTTTAGGAGAGCCTGAACCTTTAGAAATTGAGAGAAAATACTTGATTTATTATCCTAACATTAAAGAACTTGAAAGTATGCCAAATTGTACTAAAGTTGATATTACTCAAACTTATTTAAAAAGTAAAGATGGTGTAGAAAGAAGAGTAAGAGCTAGAGGTATTGATGGTGATTATCTATATTATTTAACAGAAAAAAGAAATATATCTCCTTTAAAAAGAATTGAAGTGGAAAGAAAACTTACTCAAAATGAATATTTAACTTTGTTAATGGAAGCTGATAATAAATTACATACAATTCATAAAACAAGATATTGTTTGTCAGAGAATAATCAATATTTTGAAATTGATATATATCCTGAATGGAGTATGGAAGCCATAATGGAAATTGAATTAAGTAGTGAAGATGAAGTAATTAATATTCCTAAATTTATTAAAATAATTAAAGAAGTAACTGATGATAATAGTTATAAAAACTATGAAATGGCTAAAGAAATGCCTAAAGAATTAGTTAAAAAAAGAAAGAGATAATTTAATATGCAAAAAGTAGAACTTATTAAATTAAGAAAATTAGTGGAAAAAGAAATAAAAAGAAGAAAAAGGATTAATGAGTTACTAACTAATGAATTAGTAAAAGAATATATAGAATTAAATAATTTAAAAGTTAAAAATCTTGATAGTAATAATATTAGAGAAATATTAGAACAAATTTTATCTTCTTATGAGATAAAAGAATCAAATGGCATTTATGTTTGTACTAGAGCTTATTATGTCTATTGGAATGTATGTTATGAAGATACTAATTATTATTCTAAAGAAGTAGCAATAAATTCCCCTAATGCAGAACATAAGATATATACGGATATAGAAACCGGTAAAAGGATTAAAGCAAATAGAGAAGATAATGAACCATTTATTAAGGATTTTGAGCAAAGCAACATTGTTTTAAATCCATCTAATACATGTAAAAATGATAATAATTATGATGAAGTGAAATTTGACTTTTTTAATACAGCATTAAAAGAGGGACAAGCTAAAGCTAAAAAATTAGTTTTAGCTAAATATCCAAGAATATAAGAAAAGTTAAATCTTTCTTTTTTCATCTTTGTCTTTATGATACAATATATTTAAAGAAAGTGAGCTAGTTTATGAATAAAGAAAATATTTATAAATATTTATTTGCTATTTCAATATTTTTAATTATTATTTTTTTAATTTTAATAAGAATTGATTATTTTAATTATGATGCTTTAAGTAATTCAGCGCCATTTTATACTTATATAATTATGAGAAGTTTAGAATTTATTTTACCAAGTATCATTTTATTTTTAATAGGTTTATTTTGTAAGAAGAAATATAATAAATAATGGTAGAAGAGAAATTTATGAAGAAAATAGTAATTGTTATAATAATTATTAGCTTATTTGGCTTATTATCATTTTATCTTTATTATGAAAATAATAAATTACAAGTTAGTAATTATGAAATTATAAATAAAAGAATACCAAGTGAATTTAATAATTATAAAATTGTTCAAATATCAGATTTTCATAATACTAAATCTAAAACACTTACTAATGATTTAATAGAGAAAATAGAAGATATTAAACCTAATTTAATTGTTTTAACCGGTGATTTAATTGATAGTAATAAACTTTCTATAGATACTGCGATTAGTTTTATTAAAAAGATTAATGACATAGCACCGATTTATTATGTTTCTGGTAATCATGAAGCTAAAATTGCAAATAACAAAGAATTGGAAGATGAACTTAGAAAAAATAATGTTATTATTTTAGATAATGAAGTAGAAGTATTAAATATAAATGATGCTTTTATAAATATTTTAGGAGTTAGTGACCCTTCATTTAGTGCCAATACTTATATTGATGATAGTACTATTATCAAAGATGAATTAAAAGGAATAGAATATGATTATCATAACTATACTATTTTACTTTCTCATCGTCCCGAATTATTTGATACTTATGTAAGTGAAAATATTGATTTAGTATTAACTGGACATGCTCATGGAGGACAAATTAGAATTCCTTTTATTGGTGGATTAATTGCTCCGAATCAAGGTTTATTTCCAAAGTATACAAGTGGTGTCTTTAATAAAGATGATACCACAATGATTGTTAGTAGAGGTATAGGTAATAGTATATTACCATTTAGAATTAATAATCGTCCTGAATTAGTTGTAATAAATTTACACAATTAATTATAATTACTTTTTTTTATTTTCATACTCGCTTTTTAATATATTCTCTATTTCTTCAGGCGATTCCTTGCAACCATTATCAAGCCACTTTTTAATAATAGCATTAAGTCCCGCCTTAAAAAATTCCATGTGATAATCTATATATTTATCATCATATAATTCTTTTGATAAATGATAATCGTATTCTTGGGTGATAAGGTTTTGATCCATTTTTAATTTAAAATAGGTTTTATAAAATATTTGATTATCTTTTATATGCTTAAATAGTTTTAAAAAATTGTTTGAATTATGATTAGTATCTCTTTCTTCTTGATATAAGGAAAAAACATCTTGTTCTAAATCTTGTCCGATTTTATCCCTTAAATCATATATATCAAGATAATTAACATAAAAAGTCGAACGATTTATTTTAGCAAGTTTACAAATATCAGTTACTGATATTTCAGTTATTTCTTTTGTTTGTAATAAAGTTATAAATACTTTACTTATTTTATCTCTTGTTTCTTTTCTTCTTTTATTATTTGGGGTATTCATACATTCACTCCTTTTAATTGGACAGTTGTTTCTAAATTGTTGATTGTTTTTTTCTTTCGTAAAGATTATACTAAAATTGTAATAAAAAGACAAGTGTCTTATTATTGAAAGGGAGTGATTACATGTCTAAAATCGTAGATGCTAATAAAAAAATTGAAAATGCTGTTGTAGGTGGTTATAAGGCAGTTGAAAAAACAGTTGTTGGTGGCTACAAGAAAGTTGAAGATAAATTTGTTGATACTTTCTTAAAAAAAGATGGTGAAACAATAGAAGAAGCAAAGATGAGATTACAAAAAGAGCAAGAAGAACTAAAAGAAAAACAACAAGAAAAATTAAATAAATAAAGTATAGGAGGAGTTTATGAAAAAAGAAACTTTATTAGAAATTATTTTAGGAACTATTGGTGGTTTAGTATTTGCAATAGGTATGTGTATGTGTTTAATACCTGAATGGGATTTATTTAAAGTAGGTGTTGTAGTAGCAGTATTAGGATTTATTGTTCTACTTATGATAATTCCTGTATATAGAAGCAACCACCCAAAAAAAGAACATACACCTATAAATTGGGGAATTGTATTTACTTGGATAATCGGAATAGTTGGAGCTTTAGTAATGGGATTTGGTATGAGTAAAGTTATGGTTGGAGATCCATCAAAAACCGATTTAATACTTGGCATTGTAACAGGTATAGTTGGTTTACTTATTTGCGTATTTAACTACCCAATATATTCTTATTTAAAAAATAACAAAGATTAGTTATTTAATTGGAAGAATATTCTTCCTTTTTTTGTTTTAATGATATAATTATATCTAGTTAGAGGTGGCTATGAAAAAGATATTAAACAAATTATTTGCTCCTAATAAAATAATTGGATTCTTTTTATTTAATCTGGCTTTTGGAATGCTTATTTATGTTTTTTCTTTTCATTTAGAAAATAGTCCACTTGCTTATATAAGTTATTTATTATCTACCTATGCTTTAATAATATTTTGTATTTGGTTTTACAAGATATGTAAGTTTAGTAATAATGTTATAAAAAAATCTAAACTTTATGAGTTACATAAAAAACACGAGCTTTTAATAACAAAATATAGTCTAGCATTTGCTACTTTATTACATTTTGTTTATGGCATTTTTAAATTAGGTACAGGAATATATTATATGTCTTGGTGGTTTATAACTTTTGCAATTTATTATTTAATATTGTGCTTAATGAAGTTGTCTATTGTAAAAGATATAAAAAACGAAGTTGGTAAAAATTTAAAAAGAGAATACAAAAAATTAAAATTAACAGGCATTATACTTTTATTTTTAAATTTAATATTGTCTGGTATGATAGTTTTAATCGTTAAACAAAATCAAGAGATAACTTATGCAGGGTTTATCATTTATATAGTTGCTATGTATGATTTTTATTTAATAATTAGTGCTATTATAAATGTAATCAAATATCGAAAATATCATAGTCCTCTTTTATTATCAAGTAAATGTATTAATTTAACGGTAGCAATGATTTCGATGATTTCTTTGGAAGTTGCAATGATTTCGGAGTTTGGAACAAATGATAGTGAATTTAAAATGATAATGACTAGTGTAATGGGTTTTGTGGTATGTTTAATAAATTCATGTATGGCTATCAAAATGATAAATGTAGCTTGCAAAAATTTAAGAAAGTTTGATAACAGTATTCTTTAAGATTGAATACTTAAATCTTTATGATATAATGGTGAAGGTATGATAAGGATTGATTTTAATGAATAAATTAGCAACTTATTTTCTATTATTTATGACATATTCTTTTTTAGGATGGTGTATGGAAGTTATATCTTCTTTGATTAGTAAGAAGAAATTTATAAATCGTGGTTTTTTAATTGGGCCATATTGTCCTATATATGGTCATGGGGTTTTATGTATTTTATTTTTAATTGGTTCTAATACCAAAGATGTTTTAGCGGTTTTTTTAAAATCTATTTTGATATGCTCAATATTAGAGTATGTTACTTCTTATTTGATGGAGAAAATATTTAAAGCTAGATGGTGGGATTATTCTAATAAAAAATTTAATATAAATGGTCGTATTTGTTTAGAAACAATGATTCCTTTTGGTATTTTAGGAACGCTTTGCTTCTATGTCATAAATCCTTTTATTTTAAAAATGATTTCTTTAATAAATATTAAAGTAAGATATATTTTAGCTCTATTTTTGTTTGTTATTTATCTAATTGATAATATAATTTCTTTTAATGTTTTAAATAAAATAAAAGGTACGATAAAAAATCAAAAGAAAGATAATACGGAGAAAATTAGAAAAAATGTAATGACATGGCTTTCTAAAAATTCCGTTTTTTATCGTCATATTAAAGAAGCTTATCCTAATTTAGAAATTAGAAAAAATAAGAAAGATAAAAAGAAATAAATATTAAATTAAAGCATAGAATTATTTAGATAATAAGGAAGATGAATAATGGATAAAGAAGATATTTTACAGCTTTTAAAAAAGAATGCATTATTTAATGAGTGGTATTCATATGTTAAAGATATAATTGAAAGTGATGAATTTCAGATAAGGAAACTCTATTTACATCATGATGATTCAGTTTATCATCACTGTATTTCTGTATCTTTCAAAAGTTATATGATTGCTAGAAATGTAGGTGCTAATAAAAAGAATTGCGCTATTGCGGGATTACTTCATGATTTTTATCCCAAAGCTTGGCAATATAGTCAAGAATTATATGAAAAATATCCTGATCGTTTAAGAAATGAAAAAAATATTTTTCATATGCATGGTTTTACGCACGGTAAAGAAGCAGCCAAAAATTATCAAAAGTATTATCCAGAGGTGGTTAATAAACAAATTACTAATGCAATTAAATGGCACATGTTTCCTTTAACTTTAGTGCCACCTTTATATAAAGAAGGGTGGATTGTTACTTTAGCGGACAAAATAGTATCTTTTACAACGATTAATATTAAAAGTGTTCCTAAATTAGTTGGTTTGAAAAAAACTATTAAAATTAAAAAACATATTTAATTAAAAAAATATTTATCGTTCCTTTAATAAGTGATATAATTTTTATTGGTAAATTTATAAAATTTATTAAGGAGGATTAATATGTGTACAGCAATAACTTATAAAACAAAGGATCATTATTTTGGGAGAAATTTAGATTTAGAGTATTCTTATCATGAAACAGTAACTATAACTCCGAGAAATTATCCTTTTAAATTTAGAAAAGTAAATGCCATTAATAGTCATTATGCCATAATTGGTATGGCTTATGTTAGTGATAATTATCCTTTATATTATGATGCCATCAATGAAAAAGGACTAGGCATGGCTGGTTTAAATTTTCCTACTAATGCTTGTTATATGGAAGAAGACGATACAAAAGATAATATTGCTCCTTTTGAATTTATTCCATGGATTTTATCACAATGTAGTAATTTAGATGAAGTTCAAAAGTTACTAGCTAAAATAAATATTGCTAATATTAATTTTAGTGATACTTTAGTAGCATCTCCTTTGCATTGGATTATTTCTGATAAAAATAATTCAATTACAGTAGAATGTGTTAAAGATGGTTTAAAGATTTATGATAATCCAGTTGGGGTTTTAACTAACAATCCAACTTTTGATATGCAAATGTTTAATTTAAATAATTATATGCATTTATCTATTGAGCCTCCAGTTAACCATTTTGCTTCATCTCTGCCTTTGGATACTTATAGTCGGGGTATGGGTGCTTTAGGTCTTCCTGGTGATTTATCATCAGCATCAAGATTTGTCAAAGCAACATTTACAAAAATGCATTCTTTAGCAAATGATAGTGAATCTTCAAGCATAAGTCAGTTTTTCCATATTTTAGGTTCTGTTTATCAGCAAAGAGGATGTGTTCATATGGGTGAAGATAAATATGAAATAACCATTTATAGTTCTTGTTGTAATATGGATAAAGGCTTATATTACTATATTACTTATGAAAATAGTCAAATAACTTGTGTTGATATGCATAAAGAAAATTTAGATAGTGAAAATTTAATAAGTTATAATTTGATTAATGATCAAAAAATATTTAAGCAAAATTAATAATTAATTTATATTCAGGAGGGATTTATGAGAAAAATAACTGATTTTATAGTTAAGGCTAGATATTTATTCTTAACATTATTTATTATTATGGCTGGTATTAGTTTATATTTAGCCACTAAAGTTAATATTAATGATGATATTATGAAATATCTTCCGAAAGATTCGGAAACTAAAATTGGTAAAGATATTATGGATAAAGAGTTTATGAAAGAAGATTCTTCTATTCTTAATGTCATGTTTAAAGATTTAAAAGATAGTGAAAAAGAAGAGAATTTAAAAAAATTAGCAAGTATTGAGGGTGTCAATGAAGTCTCTTATGATAATACTTCTAATTATAATAAAGATAATTATACTTTATATGTTTTAAATGTAAGAGATTATGCTGACTCTAAAACTGCCACTAATGTTTATAACTATGTTAAAGATAATTTTAAAGTTGCTGGTTTAAGTGGATCTATTTATGATGAAAACAAGCCTATCTTACAGTTATGGATTGTTATTATGGCTATTGCTTGTGCTATGGTTATTTTAATCATTTTAAGTGATTCTTATGTTGAACCTTGGCTTTATCTAATTTCGATTGGAATTGCTGTTTTCATTAATAAAGGCACTAACATTATGTTTAGTAGTGTTTCGTCGATTACTAATTCAATCGTTGCTATTTTGCAACTTGCTTTATCAATGGATTATTCAATTATGTTATCTAATCGTTATAAACAAGAAAAAGAAGTTCATTCTAATAAAATAGATGCCATGAAAGAGGCTTTATATCAATCATTTAAAGCTATTTCAAGTAGTTCAGTGACAACTATTGTGGGATTACTTGCATTAGTATTTATGAGTTTTACTATTGGTAAAGATTTAGGCTTTGTTCTTGCTAAAGGTGTTTTATTAAGTTTAATTAGTATTTTCTTTTGTTTACCAGCTTTACTTCTTATTTTTGATGATTTAATTGGCAAAACCAAGAAGAAAACACCAAAGTTTAATTTAACAAAACTAGGACAATTTATTTATAAAACTAGATATGTTCAAGCTGTTTTAATCGTTATTCTTTTCGGGGCATCATCTTTTTTCAAAGGGAATATAGGAATTTTATTTACGGAATCAGAACAAGATAAAGTAGGCAAAGTTTTTCCTGCAACTAATCAAGTAGCGATTGTTTATAATAATAAATATGAAAATGATATAGCTAGTTATTGTAAAGATTTAGAAAAAGATTCTAAAATAGATCAAGTATTGTGTTATTCGAATACAATTAATGAAAAATTAACTTATGATGAAGTAAATCAAAAATTAGTTTCTTTAGGAGAAGATGTTAATATTGATGATTATTTAATTAAATTAGTTTATTATAATTATTATAATCAAGATGAAAAAAATAAAATGACATTAAGTGAATTTGTTTCTTTTATTAAATCAGATATTTATAATAATAAAGAGTTTAGTGATAAGTTAGATAGTAAAACAAAAGATAATATAGAATTATTAGAAAACTTTACACAAAGTAATTTAATCAATAAGAAAAGAACAGTTAAAGAAATAGCTAATATATTAGGAATGAAAGAAGAAGACGCTAATAATATTCTTATTTATTATAATAGTAAAAATATAAGTAATAAGTTATCAATTAAAGATTTTATTCTTTTTATGCTTAATGATGTTGCGTTAGATAGCAATTATAATGCTAATATTGATAAAGAAACACTTGCTAATTTACAAATGCTTCAAAAGTTTACAGATCCTATAAATATTAATAAAAAAATGGATGCTTCAGAGTTAGCTAGTATATTTGGTATTGATGAAAATTTAGTTAATGAATTATTCTTATTTTATAATGTAAATAAGGAAAGTACAACTAAACTTAATTTAAATACTTTTGCTAATTTTGCTTTAAGTTTATCTAATGAAGATACTTATAAAAATATGTTTGATTATAATATCATTGAACAACTTAAAAAGTTACAAATTATAAGTAGTGAAGAAGTTCTTAAAGATTTAGATATTATTTCAATGCAAGAAGTATTAACTAATTTAGGATTAAAATTAGATGATAATGTTTTATCTTTGTTATACGTTTATTATAATGGAGTAAATACCACAAATAAATTAAGTTTAAGTGAGTTTGCTAATGTTGCTTTAAGTATGGCTCAAAATGATTCATATAAAACTTATTTTAGTGATGAAATTTTTAGTGAAGAAATAATCGAAGAACTTAAAATGATTATAAATTTAATAAATAATGCAAAAGTTACTATGCCTTTAAATGAAATATATGAAATGCTAGATATTGATAATAGTAAGGCATCACTTTTAACTTCTTATTTTCATATTTTAGGTATTGATAATATAACTTTAGAAGACTTTATTAATACTTTAGTAAATAATTTGGGAGTTAAAAATGATAAATTAACTTTAGCATCCATTATCATTAACAATAACTCTTATAGTCAAAAAGAATTAGCTACACTTTTAAATCAAGATGAAACAATGATTGATGTTGTTTTTGGTGTTAGTTTAGGTGAATTAAAAGCTATATCAATAAATAATTTATTTAATTTTTTAGTTCAAGAAAAAGATAATTCTTTAGTAAGTCCTTATTTAAAAGATAATATTGATTTATTAAATTCAGCTTTATTAATTATTAATAATAGAGAAAATACTTATAATTATATTGAAATAAGTAAATTAACTAATACATTAGAAAGTGATGTAAGTAAAATATTTGGGATTTATGATTATACTTATAATAAAACTTTAATGAGTCCTTATGAATTTACTAATTATATATTAAATAATAAAGATAATGAGATTTTAGCAAATAACTTAACACCTCCTATGCTTAATAAATTAAAGATAGTAAAAGAAGTGATGGATTCTTCTTTAAATAATATAGAATATTCTTCTAATGAGTTAAGTGAACTATTAGGTATTAATCATGATACAATGAATTTATTGTATAGTTTATATAATTATAAAATAAATACTACTAAGCAAAATATTTCTTTAAAAACTTATGTTGATTTTATTGTAAAAGATGTACTGAATAATAAAGAATATGCTTCTAAATTTAGTAAAGAAGATAAGTTATCCTTAACGACAGTTGATAATATTATGAATAATTCTCTTAATAAAGTGAAGTATACATCAAAAGATGCCTATAATATATTAGCTACATTAAGTAATGATATAGATGAGTCATTATTACAACTTGTTTATATAGATTTTGGTAGTGTTAAACAATATGATGATTCATGGCAAATGACTCTTTTAGAATTTGTTAATTTCTTAAATAATGATATTATAACTGATAAGAGATTTGATGATTTTATAGATAGTGAAAGAAGAAAAGAAATTACCGATGGAAAAACTACTATTGATAAAGCTAAAAATTTATTAGTATCTGATACTTATTCTAGAGTAATTTTAAATACTAAATATGCTTTTGAAGATGAAGAAGCTTATCAATTTATTAATAATATGGAAGATAAAATAGGAAATAAAGATGATGTTTATGTTGTTGGTAATTCTAAAATGGCTGTAGAAATGAGTAAGACGTTTAATGATGAATTAAATAAAATTACAATTTTAACCATGATTTTTATCTTTGTTGTAGTAGCTATAACCTTTAAAGATTTAATTATACCATTGGTATTAGTTTTAATTATTCAAACGGCAGTTTATATCACAATGTGTGGAATCTCATTTACTAGTGGTTCCGAATATTTTATTGCTATTTTAATAGTTCAAGCTATTTTAATGGGTGCCACTATTGATTATGCGATTGTTTATACTTCATATTATCGTGAAAGTAGACTTACAATGAGTATTAAAGATAGTGTAATAAATGCTTATAATAGATCAATTCATACAATTATATCTTCATCATCAATTTTAATTATTGTTACTTTAGTAGTAGCCAACTTTGCTTCTGAAATTGCTGCTAAAATTTGTGAAACTATTTCCGAAGGTACTTTTGCAGCTGTTATATTAATCTTATTTATGCTTCCAGGTATCCTTGCTACTTTTGATAAACTAATTTGTCGAAAAGGTTATTATAGTGAAAAAAACAAAATGTTGAAAACTAATTAGTTCTCAACATTTTTTGATATCTATTAGGAATTTATTCTTTTTCATGATATAATCTAATATATATGGTGATGTTATGAATCAAGAACAAGTAGGTAAAATACTTAAAAAAATTAGACAAGATAATAATTTATCCCAAGCATCTTTTGCGGAAAAATTAGGGGTATCTCCCCAAGCAGTATCTAAATGGGAAAATGGTAAAAACTTACCTGATATAGCTACTTTAAAAATGATAAAAAAAGAATTTAATGTGGCAATCGATGAAATTATTGATGGTGAATCTGTTACTTTAGTAAAATCAAACAAGAAAAAATTAATTATTGTAGGTCTAATTATCCTTTTAATTATTTTAATAATTGGTTTATTTATATTTCTTAAAAATAATGATGATGGTTTATTTAAATTTGATGAAGTAACATCTACTAATACTGATTTTAAAGTAACAGGTAATGTTGTAATAACTGATGAGCGAACTAGTCTTATTATTAATGAAGTTTTATATACAGGTAGTGATGAAGATATTTTATATGATGAATTAAGTTGTGATTTATATGAAGAAAAAAATAACAAAAATACTATGATTACTTCCTGTGATAAAGGAGTAAATAGTACATTAGAAGAATATTTAAAAACTTTAAAAATTCGAATGGATCATTATGCTAAAAATTGTACCATGTTTACTGAAACTAAAATGTTTATTGAAATAAAAGCTATTAATGATAATAAAACAATAACTTATAAAATACCTATTGAAATTAATGAAAATGATTGTAATTAAGATATCAACCACGAGTTGATGTCTTTTTAAACTAACACTTTATTTATTTTAAAAAAAGAATATTTTATAATTTAGTAGTAATTTGGAGGTAAAAATGAAAAAGAAATTATTATTAATATTATTGGTTTTAGTTGTTTTTTTAACAGGTTGTTCTAAAAATGAAAGCGATGCTGCCAAATTTAAAAAGGAATATGAAGATTTAAATGGTCAATCTAATAATGGTGTATTATATCGTGAAATAGAAATTCCGGAAGATAACCCTATTGTTTATACATCATTTAAAGAAATAAATGAAAAAATTAATAAGGGTGAATCATTTATTTTATATGTTGGTTTTTCTGCTTGTCCTTGGTGTAGAACAGTTATTCCTTATATATTAAAAGAAGCTGCATCTAATAAGATTGATAAAATATATTATATTAATGTAAGAGAAGATAACACTAAAGAATCAGATTTAAGAGGGTATTATACAGTAAAAGATAATAAATTAGTTTATGAAGTGTATCCGGATAAATACTATCATGATTTCATTAATACTTTGGATGAATTTTTAACACCATATACAGTAACGAATGAAAAAAATGAAACGATTGAAACTGGTGAAAATAGATTATTTGCACCATCACTAATTGCTTACAAAGATGGTAGGGCGATTGCGCTTGATGATTGTATTTCTGATAATCAAACTGATGGTTATGCCCCTCTTACAGAAGAGATGATTAAAAATATGCAAGCAAAAGCCGATAATTTATTTGCAAAATTTAATAATTAAAAGTTATGAGAAATATAGTTAATTTGACTATATTTTTCTTTTTTGTTTGATATAATTAAAGTAGGATGGTGCATATGAGAATTAGACGAAAAGTAAAAAAAGTTCTTTTAATTATTTTAGTTATTATTTTAATTGGAATAATATCTTTAGTAGTCTTTTTTAATTATCAAAAAAATAAAAATATTTTAAATGAAAAATTTCTAATTGTAGCTAAAAAAAGTTTTAATGATTATAAATATTTAGATAATTTTAAAGATTATTTATTTGTAGTTAAAGATGGAAAAATGGGAGTTATTGATCAAGATAATAATATAAAAATTGATTTTATATATTCAATTAATTCTTTAGTACTTAAAGGTAATAATGCCTTTATTATAAATGATAACAAAAAAAATTATTTATATAATCAAGATTTAAATTTAATTAATACATTTGATGAAGATGTTAAAATTGTTAAAGATGTTATTAATGAAGAAGATTTTTATTATTTAAATGGTAAATTATACAATCTTAAAAATGAAGAAGTATATAAATTTAAAAGTGATTATTTTGAAAAAGCTGGAGATTATATTTTTACTGATGACAATATTATTAATATAAAAGATAATACTAAAATTAAAGTAGCCTTTTTTAGTGTTTCTTTAGTTGATAATGGAAAGACTTTTGAAAATATTATTTATGCTGTATCTAAAGATGAAAATACATTATATTTATTTGATTCAAATAAAAATTTAAAAGAATATACAATTATTGAAAAAAATACTAATTCTTATCTTGTTCAAGATGATGAAAATCAAGAATATACTTTTAATGGTTTAAATGGTTTAATTAAAAAAGATAGTGTAAGAAAAGTATTAAATTATGAATTTAATTATACTAGTTGTTCTTCTGGTTTTAAAGTTTATAAAGAAAACGGTAAGAAAATTAATGATATTTGCTATGAAAATTATTTACTGACTAGAGATGCTTTGGGTATTCTATTAAATAAGGATAATCAAAATTATCTTTTATATAATGATGAAATAAAAGAAAATAAATTAGATGGTTTTATTACTGGTAAATATTTAACAGCATATAGTCAAGAAGATGGCATTAATTTAGTTTATGATTTAGAGAATGAAGAAGATAAAAATAGTACTTGTTATTCATATTTAGATTATATTGGTAATAATTATTATAATTGTAATGATGGCGCTAAAAGTTATTTAACTAATGATCAGTTAAAAAAAGTTACCGATTATTATGATGAGTTAACTTGTTTAAAAGATTCACCTTATTGTATTTTTAAAAAAGATAAAAAATATGGATTATTAATGAATAGTGAAGTAGTAATAAAAGCTAGTTATGATAATTTATTTTTTACTGATGATAATGCTTATATAATTGGTGAAAAAATGTGGAATTTTGATGTATTCTACTTAAAACAAAGCCAAAATTATTTAAAAAAGAATGAATTAGAAATTGAAAGTTATAAACCATATGAAGATATTAATGTTACCGATTTAATTAATAAATATAATTTAGATAAGTATAAAGATGTCATTCGTGATAATGAAGAATTATTTAAAAAATATGCTTATATAGTAGAACATAATCCTAATTTAGCTAATTATAAAAATAAAGTTATGGATTTATTTTATGAAATTGGGTTAAATAAAGAATATTTGGATGAAAGTTATTTTCTTACATCTTTGAAACAATTAAATATGATTAAAAAGGATACTTTAGATGAAGAAGGTTATGTAGGACTTTATTATGATGATGATAAGAGAATCGAATTATTAAGTGAAGAAAATAATGTTGTCTATCATGAACTTACTCATTTTGTTGATTATTCTTTTAATAGTGGTATATCTAATAATGTTTATAAATGTGATGATGAATATCTTTCTGATAAAGAGTTTAGTAAGTTAAATGCTAAAGAATCATTTAAATGTGAATTAATAATAATGGAAGAACCTAACTTCTTAATTGAAGGTGGGGCTGAATATTATTCTGGTTCTTATTTAAATAATAATGTCCTTAGGACTTATTCTATTCAAACTAATATTATTGGGGCTCTATCTTATCTTTTTGGTTATGATAAAATAAATGATATTTATTTTGATGCCGAAAAGGGAAGTTATAATTTGTTTATGTTATTTCATAATGCTGGCATAAATGAACAAGATTATATTAATTTCTTGGATATAACTAATAGATTTCATACTTTTACAACTAAAGATTATTTTACTGTTTGTGATACTTTAATTAAAATATATGAAAGTATTAAAGATACTCCTTGGTATGAAGATAAGGAATTTAGAGAGATTATTACGATGATAATAGGGTATAATAAAGTTAGTGATAATTATACTGAAAAGTATGAAGAATATCAAAAATTAGATTTTAACTTTAATAAGAAATATCAAAAAGTTATTGGTGATAATTATTTATATCTAGCAAAGATACCGGGTGATTATTTAAAAGCAAATGATGCATCTTATTTAATCTTTCATTTGTATGATAAAGAGTATAATTATTATTATGAAGTAATTGAATATGATTTTGAAACAGATACTATATTAAATGCTTTAAATGTTAAACCATAAAAAAAGAAGTTAAGCTTCTTTTTTTATAATCTATTTTATTCAATCGGAATATTATATTTATTTATTGAGAATGTTCTATGACCATTTAAGCCAATTTTATATTCCGCAATAACATCTTCTTTTTTGTCAAAACCTTCTTCATATTCGATTGTGTATCTAAATTCAAGTTCATAACCAACTATACCATCACCAGTTAAATTATAAATAGTTGTTATTCGACGATTTATATAAGGATCTCCAACTAAATTATATTTTTGTAAATCTTTTAATAATCTTTGGGTTTCTCTTTCTGCAATTTCTTCAATTTCGCTACCAGCTTTATTATAATTTAAAGTAATACCACACCCACCTGTAGAAATATCTAAAGCAGGAGTATATAAGCCACGACTATATTCATTACTGCCATATTTACATTTAGTTACTGGACCGGTATTGCCAGAAGCATTAACAATATTTAGAGTAGTTTCTACAATAGTTTCATTTCCTGAACTATCTTTGGCTGTTATTTTAATTGGATATTTTCCTACGGTTCTAAAATTATCAAAACTAATGCTATTACCATCTTCATCAATACCATGAGTATAATAATCAATTTGACATTGTTCATTGCTATCATCAACACAAGATACAACAAAATCATTTACGGAATAATCTTTACCTTGATTGATAGTTATCTCTCTTAAAATTAAATTAGGTTTATTAGTATCCATGACAATTAAATTAGTTTTGTATTTTCCTTCTCCAATAGTAAGTGTTACTTCATATTCACCAGGAATTGCTCTACTAAAATTATTTGGGAAAGTAACAATAACATCATTAATATCAAAACCTTCTATTTTAGAAAAGAAGATATCATTAGTAAATTCTTCATTTAACCCAATTTTAATATCACTTTTGATATTTAATTCACTTTTAGTTTTTGGCTTTTCTCTAGTTAGAGTTTTAACAACAATAAAGCAAATGATTATTCCAATTAAGCATCCACCAATAATTGAGAGATGAATAATGGTTCTTTTGGTATTATGAACTTTTTCAAAGAAAAATTTTTTTGCCATGTACTATACAACCTCTATTCTTAATATATATCTATAATATCATAATATACTAAAAAAATCGAGCCTTTTTGGTAAAAACAATTTTACAAACGAACAAAAATATGTTAAAATTAATTTACTTGGGGTAGTTTGGTTTCGACATATAAAAACTAGGAATGATTGCAAGTGGTAGGCATACCTTAAATGCACCAAAAAATAAATAACGAAAGTTATTCTTTCGCTCCAACTTACGCTTAATAGTTACGCGTAGGAGCACTTTATATAATCTTTGCTTGTAGAGAATATATAAGGTTCATTTATACAAGATATATTATTTTATTTGATTAATGTAAAATAATGAAT
>CANQGF010000015.1 GCA_947601485.1 uncultured Bacilli bacterium | reverse complement strand
AATAGTAGGAAGTTTTACTCCCTCTACTAATATATATCGCGCGTGAGTGCCGATTTCCTTCTTTTTGAATGAAATTTATTTAAAAAACACAAAAATAATTACATAAAAAAGAAAAGGCATCTAACCTTTTCAAGTAACATTATAAAAATGTTTATTATTATTTTTGAGAAGAAGATTCTTGTATTTTTTCTATTTCTTCTACAGTTAAGTTAGCAACTTGAGCAATAATTTCGATTGGTACTTTTTTAGTGTTTAGTAAATTTTTGACCATTGTTTCAACGCCATTATCATAACCAGTTTTAACGCCATTATCAAAACCAACTTTAACGCCATTATCATAACCATCATTATATCCATCTTCTTTGGCATATTTTAATCCGTTATGATAAACTATCTCGGCATCTCTTTCTCTTTCCATTTGATCTATGATTTTTTCATCTTCATTTAACTCAAACACTTTCATCCCAACTTCCTTCACTATCTCATTTACTTCCCCTAGTTTTTTTAACTCTTCTTCATTTGCCTCTAATGCTGTTAAATATATATGTTCTTCTTCTCCTTTGATATTTCTATCATACCATGTTTTTTTATAATTTAAAACATTTACATCTATTATTTCATAGTCATCATAATATATTTCGTTTAATGTTAAATTATATAATTTTATTTCTTCTTTTGGTGCTTTGCCTATTTTATTGAAATTTAAATTTATTTGAAATATTTTTTTGATATCTTCATATTCTTTCTTATGTTTATATTCTCTTGTTATAAGTGAATTATAATAAAATATATTTCTTTCTTTTATAGATTTGCCAAAGGCTTTATTTAACTCTATATTTACTAATTTACCCTTTTGTGTTGTTGCTAATATATCTAATATTTTTACTCTTTCCATAGTACTTGATACTTTTACTTCATAAGCCTCAGCTTTTGTTATATGTACTTCTTCTTCTAATATATCACTTACTAATTCATTTAAATAGCGATAATCTTTTTCTTTATTTAATATAGCTGCTTTAAATATTCGATCATAACTTAAACCAAAGAATTCTTTTGTATCAGTCTTCATATTTTACCTCACCTCCGTTTCATTTTAATAGTAGGAAGTTTTACTCCCTCTACTAATATATATCGCGCTTAAATGCTGATTTCCTTCTTTTTGAATGAAATTTGTTTAAAAATTATAAAAATAATTACACAAAAAAGAAAAGATATACTTTCAAATATATCTTTTCCAGGATTAAGTTTATGATGGTTTTTATGACTTTTCCTTGTCAAGTAATTAACCTTTAGTGGCCGCTTTGTAACATTGGAGAGAACTTCCGTTTCCAGAATAAGTAGACCAGCCAGCTCCACAAAAATAGGATGTGTTGGCGTGGGAAGAAACAGTTCCGTCTGAAGAAACGCAATTTTGATCGCACGTGGTCTTCGATGTCGATCCCGCCGACGATCCATCACATAAATAAACCGTTTCACTTCGGCAAAAAGTTAAAGATCCGCCATCCTTGCAAATTGATTCACATTGCGCCATAGAATCAAAACCACCAAAACTATGAGTTGTCTCAGAAGAAGTTGCATAGCAAACAGGTTGAGTATGACCTCTCCATTCATCCATTTCACAAAATAATGATTGAACCTTTTTGCTACAGGAAGACTCACAATCACGACTTGAAGTCCAAATGTTTCCATATAATTCTAATGTACAATGATAGTAAGTGTCGCTCGACAAACACTCTTTCTTTTCTCCTCCCTTACAAGCATTTTCAGCACTCGATTTAGTACCATACTGTTGAGATCCCGTTAAGCTACATGTATAATATGTAGTTGTATTATACCACCCTTGACTTGATGCACTAGCTTTGCATATATATCCTCCAGATGATGATCCTCTTGATTCATCATATTCTCTTGTTCCTACTGAACATGTATAGGCTGCTTCTGTACTTTGAGTTGTACTTACACTATTTGTTGATACTCTTCCTGATGCATCAGTTACTCTTCCTTCTATGGTATATGACGTTCCTTCTGATAATCCTTCTACTTTACAATTACCATTTGTATCTTGTTGATACCATGTATCTTTGCTTGTGGCTTTACATTCATATTTAACTACACCACTTCCTGTTGTTCCATCACTTCCTGTTACATTTACTGTTATACTGCTTGTATCTTTACTCTTATATGTTACATTACTTACTGTTGGATTATTTAAGTCTAATGTTATGAATGCTTCTTTACCTACTGATATATTATTAGCTTTATCTTTGATAAAGGCATATCTTGTTTTCTTACCTTCTGTACTATCTAACACTGGTTCTGTTGGACTTACACTTGTACCACTTACATTTACCCAATTACCATTACATGAACTTTGACTTGTACCTATACAATAACTTACGACATCCGTAGCGTCCCATTTAATGTTATATGTTACGTTTACTTTATGTGTAAAACCACTATTTAATGTTTCATTATTCTCTTTGATACCAATTATACTAAATGTAGTTACTACTGGTACTACATCATCTTTAATAAAATACAAATCACAATATGATGCTTGGGTAGCTCGCAATGTTATTTTACCATCTAAACTTTGACTTACTATATTATTAGATACATTAGTATTATTTGAATCAAAACATTTAGTTTTGTCCATATTAAGAATGTATCCTTTAGTAGGAAATGATGTATCATTAGACATTACATAATTACCTGATGCATCTTGTTTATAAATGGCAAAACTTTTTATTTCTTTTGCTTCTTTGATAACATTAACTTCTTGTTTAGCACTAGGTTTTATTATAACAAACAAACCTAGTGCAATAATTAAAATTAAAAATATTTTTATATAACCTTTCATTTCTATGCTCCAATCTACGATATTTATAAATGTAGTATATCGTAAAATGGAGCAAATGTCAATGTTCCAAATGGCGATATGTTAACATTTTTGTGTGATAAATATGAATAATTTAAAAAACTTACGAATAGAAAAAAAATTATATCAAAAAGATATAGCTAAATACTTAAATATGAGTCAAAATGGCTATAGTCAATATGAAGTTGGAATAACTAATATACCAAATAATATTTTAAAAAATTTAGCTATCTATTATGATACAAGTATAGATTATATATTAGGTTTAACTGATAATAAAAATAGTTATCCAAGAAGTAATATAATACCTATTAATAGTAATATGAATAGATTAAAAGAAATAAGAGAAAATAATGATTTATTACAAGAAGATATAGCTAAAATTATTAATATGAGTAGAAATGGTTATTCTCACTATGAAACATGTTATCATGAAATTCCCAATAAAATATTAATAATTTTAGCTAAATATTATAATATTTCAACTGATTATATTTTATATTTAACTGATGATCGTACACCATATAAAATAAAATAAAGCCCTAATTTTAAGGCTTTATTTTATTGTATCAATAATTGATGAAACAATATCTATTGTATTAATAGCATCATTTATTTTATCTGATGTTCTTTCTTTATATTTTTCTTTCATTTCTTTCATAAAAGTTTTATAGTATGTGGGATCCCTATTTAAATATTTAATATAATTGCTATTAGCATCTAAATACTTTTTAAAATTTTTATCTTCTAATAATTTTTGTTGTAAAAAATATTCCATTTTAATCCTCAAAAAATTTATTTAGTGGCCTAGGTGTAACTGGCCCTTTTTTAATATTTGCTAAACTATTGCTACCTTTAGCAGTTAAGTCTTCAACAACCCCTAAAGCTTTTTGAGCGGTATTAATATGTTTTTGAATTTCATCTAAATTAATATTTTTCATAAAATCAGTTATTTTAGTTGGTGTAATATTTAAACTTCTTTCATAAGGTTTCCATGCTTCTTCACTAGGACCATAAACATCATATAATTCATAGAATTGTTGCATCGTCATTTCTTTATTTTTTATATATTCAACTAATTCTGGTTTATTTCTGATAAACTCTTTAAATTCTTCTTTTTTATCCATAAAATCACCTAGTAAATATTATGAATAATAAGTTAATTATATTTTAAAATCTTCAGTAAAATCCGCAAAAGAAACTTGTGCTTCTTTTTTTATAACTTCTTCTTTATTATCTAATTTTTCTTCATTATGAATAGCTTGTGGTAAATATTTAATACTAAAATTATCAACCATTCCTTTAGTTATCGAACTACCATTACTTAATAATTCCATAATAGGTATATCACCAGCTTTAATTTCTGTTATTTCACTATCTTTTTTCATAATGATAATATCTCTACTATTAATAACATAAGCATAAGTTATAAAGTAACTAACTGTTTTATTTTTCTTAATTAACATGGTGCCTTTTTTAGCTCTAGATAAAGCCTTTAATTCATTTAATTTAACTCGTTTACCAGTTAAGTTATTTGTAAATAAACATAAATATTCTAAATTATCACTATAACTAATACCATTTATTACTTCATCATTATCTAATTTAATACTCTTAACTCCACTAGCTTTAATTCCTAATAAAGGTATTTCACTAGTTAAATATTTTAAATAATAACCATTTTTAGTAACTAATAAAGTATTATTTTCACTATAACATACATTAATTAATTCATCATTCTCTTTTAATTTAATCGCAGTATAAGTTTTATTAAAACGATTTACTATTAAATCATTCATACTAATTTGTTTAGCCATACCCATTTTAGAATATAAAACTAAATTCTTATTATTTTCTAATATAAAGGAATTAACTATTTTTTCACTTTCTTCTAAAGGTACTAAATTACTTATATGTTTACCTAATTCTTTCCATTTAGCTTCTAAAATTTTATAAACAGGAATAAATAAATAATTACCTAAATTAGTAAATAAAACTAAATTATCTAAAGTAGTTGTTTCAAATAAATTAGTTACAAAATCGCCTGGTTTAAGCATTGTTTCACCATCTGCTTTAAGACTTGCTTGATATGATTTAAGAGGTACTCTTTTTACATAACCTTCATTAGTTACAATTACACATACATTATCTTTAGGAATCATTTCCCTCATATCAAGTTTTATTTCTGTAATTTCATCTCTAATTTCCGTTTTTCTAGGTGTTGCATATTCTTTTTTAATTAGTTTTAATTCTTTTTTCATTACATATTTTAAAGCTTCTTCATCATTTAAGATAGCTTTTAAACCCTCGATTAATTTTTTTAAATTAGTCATTTCTTCTTCTAACGCTACAACATCAGTATTAGTTAAACGATATAATTGTAAATTAACAATAGCTTCAGCTTGTTCTTCTGTAAAAGAAAATTCCTTAACTAAATTGCTTTTAGCATCACTTTTATTTTTACTAGCTCTAATTACTTTAATAACTTTATCTAATATAGAAATACATTTAATAAGACCTGCAACTATTTCTAATCTTTTTTCTTTAACTTTTAAATCAAAGCGACATCTTCTAGTAATAACTTCTTTTTGATGAGCTATATAAGCATCAATTATTTCTAATATTCCTAATGTTTTTGGTACTCTATTAACAATAGCTACCATATTATAACTATAAGATATTTGTAAATCAGTATTTTTTAATAAATAATTTAAAATAACATCTTTATTAGCGCCACTTTTAAGATCAATAGCAATTCTTAAACCTTCTCTATCTGATTCATCTCTTACTTCAGCCATGCCATCAATTTTTTTATCAATCCGAATTTGTTCTATTTTTTCAACTAAATTTTTCTTATTAACATCATAAGGTATTTCGGTAATAACTATTTTTTCTTTACCTTTTTCTTTAACAATTTCGTATTTTGATTTAACAATAATTCTTCCATGACCAGTTTTAAAGGCTTCTTTAATTCCACTTAATCCTTCAACTATACCTCCAGTAGGAAAATCTGGACCTTTAACAATTTCTAAAATTGAATCTAAATGACAATTAGGTGATTCAATTCTTTTTATGGTAGCATCAATTATTTCAACTAGATTATGCGGTGGAATGTTGGTAGCATAACCAGCACTTATTCCCATGGTACCATTAACTAAAAGATTAGGAAATTTAGCCGGAAGAACTGTGGGCTCAAGTAATCTATCATCAAAGTTTGGAGCCCATTCAACAGTATCTTTATCTAAATCCATCAATAATTCATTACTAATTTTAGCAAGTCTTGCTTCAGTATAACGGTAGGCTGCGGCAGGATCCCCATCCATCGAACCATTATTACCTTTCATGTCAACTAAAGGTGTACTTTGTTTCCACCATTGACTCATTCTAACCATAGCATCATATACGGAAGAATCACCATGAGGATGATATTTACCTAAAACATCACCAACTGTTGCGGCACTTTTAATATATTTTTTTTCATAAGTATTTCCTGCTTTATACATGGCATATAAAATTCTTCTTTGAACTGGTTTAAGACCATCTCTAACATCAGGAATAGCCCGATCTTGAATAATCTCTTTGGCATAAGAGGCAAATCTTTCCCCCATTATTTCTTCTAATGCATAATCTTCAATTCGTTTTAAAACTTTTTCCATAAGTACCTCTATTCTGCTCTATAATTATCTTCCATTGTAAAAACAATGTTTTCTTCAATCCATTCTTTTCTAGGCTCTACTTTATCACCCATTAAAACATTTACTCTTTTTTCCGCTAATGCGGCATCATATATATTAACTCTAATTAAACTTCTAGTATCAGGATTCATAGTGGTATCCCATAATTCATCAGCATTCATTTCACCTAAACCTTTATTTCTTGAGATATCAGGTTTACCTGGATTTTCGGCAATTATTTTAAATCTTTCTTCATCACTATAAGCATAAAAATGTTTCTTACCATAATCAAGTTTATATAAAGGAGGTTTTGCAATATAAAGTTTACCTGCCTCAATTAAAGGACGCATAAAACGATAAAAGAAAGTAAGAAGTAATATTTGAATATGAGAGCCATCAACATCGGCATCGGTCATAATTATAACTTTATCATAAGCTGAATCTTCTACAATAAAATCACTACCAAGACCTGCGCCAATCGTATGAATAATAGTATTAATTTCTTCATTTTTAAGAATTTCTTCTACACTTGTTTTTTCAGCATTGATAACTTTACCTCTTAAAGGTAAGATGGCTTGGAATTTACGATCTCTCCCACTTTTAGCTGATCCACCAGCTGAATCACCTTCTACTAAAAATAATTCATTAATTTTGCCATTCTTTGTCGTAGCGGGAGCTAATTTGCCTGATAAATTCTTTTCAATTTTATTTTTACCTTTACCATTTCTGGCATCTTCTCTTGCTTTTCTAGCGGCCTCTCTTGCTACTTTGCTTTTTAAAGCTTTCTCTACAATAGTGGTAGCAATCTCTTTATTTTCTTCCAAGAAAAATTTAATTTTTTCATAAGTAATACTTTCAGTAATGGGTCTTGCTTCCGGAGTACCAAGTTTACCTTTTGTTTGACCTTCAAATTGTAAGCTAGCTTCTGGTATTCTTAAATTAATAACGGCAGTTAAACCTTCTCTTACATCAGATCCATCAAAAGTATTATCTTTTCCTTTAATAATATTATTAGCTTTTACATAATCATTAAAAGCTTTCGTAATACCAGTTTTAAATCCTACTTCATGAGTTCCGCCATCGATAGTTTTAACATTATTTACAAAAGAAATAATATTTTCATTATAAGTATCAGTATATTGCAAGGCAATATTTACTTCAATATCATTTTTTGAGCCACTAAAATTTAAAACTTTATGTAAAGTAGATTTATCTTCATTCATATAAGAAATAAAATCCGTTAATCCATTTTCATAATGATATTTTACTTCTCTTTTATTTTCTTCATCAATAACTTCTATTGTAACGTTCGGAATTAAAAAAGCACTTTCTTGCATTCTTTCACAAATAGTTGTATAAGAAAAACTACAATTTTTAAATATTTCATAATCGGGCATAAAAGTTACAATAGTTCCAGTCTTATTAGTATCCCCAACTTTTTTTAAAGGTGAATCAACTTTACCACCATCTTTAAATCTAATGTTAGAAATAGCTCCATCACGATAAATTATAACATCCATTTTACTACTTAAAGCATTAACAACGGATGCTCCAACACCATGTAAGCCGCCACTAACTTTATAGTTACCCGTTTCAAATTTGCCACCAGCATGCAAAATGGTATAAATAACTTCGGGTGTTGATTTACCACTTTCATGCATCCCAGTTGGAATACCTCTACCATTATCAGCAATAGTAATGGATCCATCTTTATGTAAAACTATTTTTATATAATTACCATAACCATTAATAATTTCATCTATTCCATTATCAACAATTTCCCATACTAAATGATGAAGTCCTCTTTTATCTGTAGAACCAATATACATACCTGGTCTTTTTCTAACAGCCTCAAGTCCTTCTAATATTTTAATTGATGATTCATCATATTTTGTCATATTTTATTCACCATAACCATTTTAACACAGCAATCTAAATTATTTCAACTTAACTAGTCTAAATTTGACGTCTTCTTATGGCATAAAAAAACTCTTTTAGAATTTTTTCGTAAAAGAGTAATTATTTTATATTATAAGTTTCACCAGATAAATCATTTATTGATGGCATTGAAATGTTACTTTCAAATTTATTTTCTACTTTAACATCTTCTTTTAAGGCTGGTAATTCAAAGTCTTCTTCATTTTCATCATCTTCTACTGGCTTAGAAATTTCTGGTTCTTCATTATTAACAAATACTGAACTAAATACCTCTGGTCTAGATTGAATTACATTTTCAGGAGAAGATGTTTTTTCTTCAACCTTATCATCTGATTCAGGTTTCAAAATCACAAAATCTTCTTCAGGTGCTTGTTTTTCTTCAGCCATAAGTTCTTTTTTAGATTCTTCAATATCTCTAATTATTTTATCAAAATCAAATTCCGGAACACTAGGTGTATCACCAACATCAAAACTTTCAAAAGCAAAAGGTTTTTCTTCTTCTTTTTCTAAAATTGGCTCAGGTGATATAACCTCTTCTTTATTAATACTTTCTTCTTCGTTTTCATTAACAGGATTATTCTTAATACTTTCAAATTCTTTTTTAACAAATGGAGAAATAGAATCAAGTGAAGAATCTTTTGCTGTCATATCTACAGCCATATCTACACTACTATCAATCGGAGGTATTACTTCATTTAAACTTTCAAGTGAACTATTAACATCATCATTATTTAAATCACTTGCATTAGAAATAATTTCTTCATTATTATTTAAATTATTATCTGTATTAAGCACATCAATTTGAGGTACGGCAATGGTATTATCTAAAGTCTCTTCATTATTAGTTATTGGTACTTCAACTGTATCACCCAAAGTATCTTCTTTGAATGCATCATCAACATTAATTTGTTGTAACTTTTTAGTTGCTTCTAACTCTCTATTTTTTTGATCTTTTTTACCAAAAAATAAAACAATTATGAATAATAAAATTAATACCGCAATGGAAATTAATAAATAAGTTCCAAAATATTCATAATTATATAATCTATTTAAAAATTCTTCCATGTGAATACCACACCTCTTTATTCCTACTATAATATAGATTATCACAAAATATTTAATATTGCAATAAAATTATGGCTAAAAAAATATTAAAAAAGTTGATTTATTAAAACATTTTATCAATGTTTTTAGGGACATTACCATCTATAACTTTGGCAACAATTTTATCACTTTGTTCTTTTGATATTTTTTTACCAGTCATCTTACATAAAGTGTCTATTACCTCTCTTAAAGTATTCTCATCTTTCATATTACCATTTTGCAGTTTAGTAGCAAGTCCTAGAATAGTATCTTTATCTACTTTAGTTCTCTTTTCTACCTTATTAAAAAAAGAATCGCTTAAATTCATCAATACACCTCAATAATAATGTATGAAAAAAAGTGATATTTTGTGCTAATTAACTAAATAAAGTTGTATATAAAAAAATATATGCTAAAATTATAAATAGGAAAACGCATATGCGCTACCTACAGTACTTGTCTAACTTTTACGAGTTAGATTTTTTAATTTAGACAAATAAAAACAATGATATTTTACAATACCATCATTTTTATTATCTATTCTTACAAGAAGTTATTTTTTGAAATTATTATACCATTCATCATAATTCATAAATTTAAATTGAATATTTCTAGGAATTTTATATGCATCTTTAAAGTTAATAGATGAGTACTCATCAACAAAATCAGGATTCCATAAATAATCACTATAAGGTAGATATGGAACATTTACAATAGTATTACCTTTTTCAACTTCTTTATAGATATAATTCAATCTTTGTGTACTAATTAAACTAATATAACCATAAATACTTACATAATAGCCAATTATAACTAATAAAATCATAGTTAAAACTGGTTTTATATTTAGATTTAAGTTTAAATTTCTCACAATTAATAATAGCAAAAATAATTCTAAAACATAAATCATAAAAAAGTTTCTAGCACCCAAAGGACTTACTACGCTAAGCGGTGCAACTAAACCTATTATTGTTAAAATAATTAATAGAATTTTATAAAAATCTTTACTTTGATAAAAAATTATTAAAATATCTATAATTAAAATAATTAAAAATATAGCTGTTAAAATACCATTAAAAATGATAGTATAATTAGCAAAAATATTCCAATTTGGATTTATTTTCAAAAGAAATATATAAATACTGTACATAAATAAATAGATATAAGTTAGATTAATTATTTTATTGTCTTTTTTATTTTTTTTATAATATAGATAAAGAGCTCCAATAAGAATTAAAATAATAAAGACATTTTCTATTGCAATGTATTTCGAAATTATTTTAAAATAATTTGCTAAAAATCTTAATATAACAGCGCCCAAACTATGACCTATACTTCTATATGTATCTGTGCCATCTAAAACTTTACTATAACATGGTTGATGAAACATACAAATATTACCAATCAATGAACCTAAAAAAGCGAGGCACATGTTATAATTTAATTTTTTATTTTTTATTAAATAAATTAAGTTCATAACTAAAGAATAAATCAAAAGAAAGACAGTTAAATTTTCAATAAAAAAGGAACTAATAAAATAACTTAATAATAAAAATATACCAGATGAAATTTTTGCTTTTTTATTAAAATTATTGAAAATAAATAAAACGTTTATTAATAAAAGTAAAGTTGATATTCCATAATTAGTAAAACCACTAGTCCAAGCAATAGCTTGTTTAAACATCTCTTTACCCATTAAACCAATTAATATCCATGAAAACATTCTATTAATATGTGTTTCTTTATATAATATTTCTACAATACTACATAATACCAAAGAAATAACAATACTTCTTAAAACAATATTTTTAGTAATATATAAAACTATAATATTAGCCACATATCTTCCATTAAAAGAAGACATTGTGAATAAAAAGTGCAAATATTCACTAGTTAAAATATCTCTTCGCCATTGCCAATCATCCCCCATTAATGGAAATAATAAAGTTATTCCAAAAACTACTAACAAACTTAACAAGAACCATTTTTTATCTTTCAACCAATTTTTCATTATCTGCACCTTCCAATTCTTTATAGTTTAATTTATCTTTAATAATATATACTGGCCTTTTTTTAGTTTCTAAATAAGTACGTCCAATATATTCACCAATAATTCCTAAAAAGATCATTTGTAATCCACCAAAAAACAAAATTAAACAGACGATTGTTGGATAGCCATTTATAGGAATACCTACAGTTATTTTTTGAATAACTATAATTATTAAATATATTATTGATAAAATAAAGGACATAACTCCAACAAATGTTGAAATTTTTAACGGAAAAACCGAAAAACCAATAATACCATCGATTGCATATTTTAATAAAGAAAAAAAGTTCCAAGAGCTCTTGCCATGTTTTCTTTTCTCTACTTTATAAGGTATATAGTAAGTATTAAATCCAACAAAAGAAAATAAACCTTTTGAGAATCGAAAATATTCTGGCATACTTAAAATTGCATCAACAACGTTTCTTTTTAAAACTCGAAAATCCGAAGCATTTTTATAAAAATTAACATCACTTACTTGATTAATAAGAGAATAAAAAATATTTTTAAAAAAGGAAATTAATTTATTTTCTTTTCTTTTTTCTTGATAACAAGCTACTTCATCATAACTATCATTTTGTTTTAAGAAATCTACCATTTTTTTTACATACTTTGGATGTTGCTGTAGATCTGCATCAATTATTGCAGTAAAATCACCATGGCTAAACTTAAGTCCAGCGTATAAAGCAGCTTCTTTACCAAAATTACGAGAAAAATTCAAACAATTTATATTATAATCTTTATATTTTAATATTAAATTTTTAATATTATTTAAAGTATTATCTTTTGATCCATCATTAATAAAAATATATTCAATATTATTATCTTCACCAAAAACTTTAAGACATTCCAAAAAGAATAATTCAATATTATCCTCTTCATTATAACAAGGAATTATTAAAGATAGTGTCTTATTTTCAATTTGTGAATTTTCCTTACTCTTCATTCTCAACCACTCCCTCCACATTATCTTTTTTATCTACCTTGGCACACATAAAACTAATTAAAATTATAAAAATAAAAATATATTGTTTAGAATTGAAAACAGTCTCTGTATAACCAGCAAATAAAAGAGCAACTATATAAAGAAATACTGTAAATAATTTTAACTTATCTTTTTTATAATCACAATAAAATAAATAAGAAAAAATGGTTAAACAAACTAATACTAAACCTACATAACTTATTTCAGCAGCAGTTTGAATGTAAGCATTATGAGGGTACATGACAGGATCAACTCCAAGTAAAACACTTGAGTCTGAAACATAATCTTTAAAGCTTTGATTGTTATATAAATAAGAATAATTGCCTGCTCCTATACCAAAAACAGGATAATCCCTAATTAATTGCAACCCAACCTTTTGATATTTCTCACGATAAATTAATGACTGATTTTCTATTGGTTCTTGACTAACTGGAGGTGTTGGAGTGGTTGGTTGAGTTGGAACTTGTATGCCTCCTTCTTGATTACTTGGATTTTCTACAGGTTTATTTAAAGAATTTATTTTATCGTGAAGTATTTCATAAAAATCATTAATAAATGTTATATCAAATTGTAATACTTCTGGAAAATTTAATTTATCATAAACAAAATCTAATCCTGATTGGAAAGAATAAGACGCTCCTGGTATTAAATACATTATTAAAATAGTCAAAATAATTACTAAAATATTTTTTAATTGTTTACTAAATAGAGCTAAACAAAAGAAAATAAAAGCCATTAATATAAATACTATTTCTCCACTTCTAGAAAAAGTTAAAGTAAGTCCTACACCAGATAGAATAAATAACAAACCATAAAAATTATTTTTAGGATTTTTTATTAGTAAATAAATTAATAAAATTTCAATTAAAATAAAGTACTTATCTAAAATGGTAGCAATATAAAATGTTGAATTGATTCTACCCAATATTCCTGGATATACATCATTGCTATATTGAATTAAATTAATACCAGAAAAATATTGAAAAAAGCCAAATAAAACACAAATTAAAAAAGAAATTAAAGTACAATTAATAATAAATTTTTTATCTTTATCATCAAACTTTATATTTAAAATTATAAATCCTAATGCTAGTAAACAAGTATAATTTATTAATCCTTTTACTGATTCTATACCAAAACGAATCCCCAAAAAACTACCTAAAGTTATCCAGAATACAGCTAACAAACTTAAAATCAAGGGGATTTTTCTGATTTTTTTAAAGCTAAATTCTTTAATATTATTAATAAATAAAGCAAAGCCAATTATTCCTGATATAAAAATTACATAATAATTAATTAAAGCATCTATTGTATTTTTGTCTATAACAAAACTTAAAGATCCAAATAAAGTTATTGATACAATTAAAAAACCTATAAGCCATCTATTTAAACTAGATTTTATATTAACACCCATACAAAAAAACTCCTTCAACTTTACTAATTATAGCAAATATAATTTATATATGCAATTTCAAATCAAGATTTATAATTCTAAATACTTAATTAATATTTCTTTAATATTATCATTGAATTTTTCTATATCAAAATCAGGTTGAAAATTATCTCGATTTTTTAAAAATTCAATTATTTTATCATGCATATCTATTTCATTACATAAAATTCCATTTTGAATATTTTCTTGATTGGTATTTTTAAATATATCTTTTGCTCCTTCGTTATGATAACTAATAAAATATTTTTTTAAAGCTAAAGATTCAATTAAGGTAACACTATAAGCTTCTGATTTTGATGCAGTTACTATGGCATCAGCTTGCTTCATATATGGATAAGGGTTATTTTTGCTGCCCAAAAAAATAACATATTCTTCTAAATTATTATTTTTTACTAACATTTCCAAATTATTTTTTTCTTCTCCGTCACCAATAATATACAATTTAACATCTGGAACATCTTTTAAAACCAATATAAATTCTTTTATTAAAACATCAACAGCTTTTGTTTTAGTAAGTCTTCCTACATATAGTAATTTTTTATTACCTCCTAATTTTTCAACATTTTCCTCATTATCTGATAATTTTTTTAAATCAATAATATTATTAATAACAATCATTTTCTTTTCATAATCATTAAAAACATTTAAAAATCCTTCTTTAGCTGTAATAGATACGGGAACAATATAATCAAAATATTTAAATTTCTTTTTGATTATCATGTTTCTTAACTTAACTAAAAATTTATGATTAGATAACTTATATAAATTTTCAAAGTTATTGTGAACCCAAATAAACTTTTTTTTAGCTTTACATGCAGCGGCATACATATCTGAATAATTATTTATACCATAATATGCAATAGCTATATCATATTCTTTATCTATTAATTTTTGATATTTATGTAATAAAGATTTGCAAAGCAAATTTTTATTTATTCGATATATCTTTTGTGATTTAGGTAGTTTTATCGGTATCATATTTACTTTAGTTAAATTTTCATAATCATTCAATAAAATTCCTTTTTCTAAAACATATAAATCTATCTCAACATCATAATTTTTCAGAAAATCAATTAAAGAAAGCAAAGCTTTTTCTGCTCCACCCATTATTAAAGATTGAGTTGTTATAAGTATTTTTTTAGCCATAACATCATCCTTTTATTTTTTTCATTAAATATAAGATATTTGCAGGTAAGTAAACTGAACTCCAAGCTGTAAATTTACGATAAAAAGTTTCATTTTTAAAATATTTATTTATGAATAATTTATTGAATTTTTTCTTAACATTTTTTCTTAAAACTTTAATATTTTTTATTCCTTCTTTATATTTAGCAAATTTTAAAACTCCACTTTTTAAAATTCCATCCAAATAAATATATTTTATTTCTTCTTCATATTTTTCTAATAATTCATCTTTTTTAAGTTTTTCATACAAATAATCTGATACAAAAATAATATCTTCAAACTTTTTTTGATAGACTTTATCTCTCGTTGTTGAAACATTAGCCATATTATAATAGTATAGTGGTTTAGATATATAGCCTGGATTTTCGCTAGATGCTGCTAAATGGGGAATGACAGCAATATCTTCAAATATCTTTCCTTCACAAAAAGAAAAATTTATTTTATCTATTAAATCTCTAGCTATTAATTTAGCCCAAGGAGCAAAGTTTGCCACAATAGCATTTTTTTTAATATCCTCATTAAAATAATTACTAATTATTTTGTCCATTTCCTTATAATGTTCATAATAATCAGAAAAAACATAATCGCATTTATTTTCTTCAGCATAATCGTACATAATTTTAATCGCATTATCACAAATATAATCATCTATATCGACAAACATAATATATTTGCCTGTAGCTTTTTTTAAGGCTTTGTTTCGTGCTATTGCTTGTCCTGAATTAACTTGATCAATTACTGTAATTTCTTTATATTTTTTTTGATATTTTTTTAAAATAGTTAATGTATTATCTTTACTGCCATCATTTACTAAAATTATTTCTTTATTTTCCAGTTCATCTTTTAATATTCTAGTTAAACAGTTATCTATATAACTAGATGCATTATAACAAGGAATAATAATACTTACCGTCGTCATTAATTATCTCCTACTTCATTATGAAACTCTTGTGATAATTTCATAATTCTTTTTTTTAAAAATAATTTTAAATAATATTTCATTAAATATTTTTTAAAAGTAGTTGGATAAATTTGATTGACAACTTTTTCATTTTGTAAATAATTAATCATTTCTTCTAATTCCTTATTTTTTAATTCTCTCGTTTTGTAAATTAAAGCTTCAGCTGAAAAACCTAATATCAATTTATTCTCTTTAGTATTATTATTAATTTTTTTTCGATGCAGAATAAAATGTTCTTTAAAATCATTGGTTCTTTTCTTTATTTTTTCATAACTAACTGAACTCATAATACTGTTTTCTCGTTGAACATAATTATAGCCATGATAAGGAAGTAAACCAATGGTGTCTACTTTACTAAATATAATAGGTGTTAGGCCAAAATCTTCATGTATTGTTCCTTTAGTAAAAGAAAAGTTATTTTTTTGCCAAAAAGGTAGGGAGTAAGCATAAAGCCATGATACTTCCACAAATTCATTTTTTAAAATAGCCTTTAAAATATTATATTTTTTGTTGCTATTACATTGAACATTATTAACAATTTTTAATAGATTACCCTTTTCATCAACAATATTTACTCCAAAGCGAACAATATTAAATTTTTCTTTTTCTAATAATTCATTTAATTTTTGTAATAAATCTTTATTTACATAATCATCACTATCAATAAATAACAAATAATCTCCTGAAGCGTATTTTACTCCATAATTACGAGCATCAGATAATCCTCCATTTTCTTTTTGATAATATTTAAAATTTTTTTTGTTTTTGATGAATTTTTTAATAATATTTGCAGAATTATCAGTTGCGCCATCATCAACAATAATAACTTCATAATTTTTATATGATTGACTATCAATACTTTTTAAACATTTTAAAACGTAATCTTCGACATTATAAACTGGTACTACTAAACTAAATTTCATGGGCTCACCCTATAAACATTTTACTAAAAGATTTAATAATTGTCTATAATGAAAAAAATGAGAAAATAAGTAAACTATTTTTTTGAATTAATTAGTTTATTATAATCTTCTTCATTTATTTCAGTAGCTTTTAATACAAATTCTTTAGAACAATTTTGATTTATTAAATATTTTGCTATTTTTATGCCTTTTTGTTCTTCACCTTTTTCTTCACCATCCGCATAAGCCTCATTAATTCTCATATTGTAATTTTCTTTATCTGATGATATACACCAATCTGTTAACCATTTTATTGTCTCTTCCATTTTTTGATCTCCTTTCGCATATTTCTTCATATCTTCTATATCAGTGCTCCCTATTATTCTTAAATATCTTATAAATCTATCTTCATCTTCTTTATAAGGTATCTTATCTACTAAATCATATCTTACTAAATACAGTAAGACATCCTCTCCTATTTCTTGATTATCTTTATTTTTTAAACTATATGGATTTGTTATATCATTGTTTTTTCCTTGATAATTGCCTTTTATAAAGTTTATACCTATTACTTTTTTATAATCTTTAGGATTTATTCCAACTTTTTGATTACTATATAATCTACATAAATATCCTAAACTTTTTTTATAAGCTTTTGTATCAAAGATATTACTATACATTTCTAATGATATTACTGTATCTTCTCTATCAACTATTATATCTCCATAATATCCACGATATCCTTTCTTATTTGGACTAATATATGCCTCTGGTATAACTGTTATTATTGGCACATTTTTACTTTTTCCTACATAGTCTAAAAATGAATTTATTAAGTCTTGTACTAATTCTTCATGCATAAATACTTGTTTAAAGGCTAAATCATTTGTTAGATAATCAAAGGTTTTTTCTTTTATCATAATTGCTTTCCTTTCTTCGGTGACTATATTTTATTGATATTTTTTCTAATTGCAATACTTTCGACAAACGTTCTAATTTTTCGACATTTTTTTCTCCTTTCACTATATATATTCGCGCATTTTTTTCAATTTCCTTCTTTTTTTAATAAAATTTCTCAAAAAAAATGCTAGAAATAAATTATTTATTTTCTAACATTTCTCTTTTTTATTTTCCTTATTTTAAATATAAATTTAACATTACTTTCATAAAATCTTTTTAATCTTTTAGGTTCTCTTGTGATTCTATATAACCATTCAATATTTAATTTCTGAAATATTTTAGGTGCTCTTTTTTTAGTGCCACTTAAAACATCAAAAGAACCTCCAACCCCAACAAAAATTCCTTTCTTAAATTTATCTAAATGTTTATAAATTAATTCTTCTTGATTAGGAACACCCAAGGCAACTAAACAAACATCTGGATTTTCTTTAGCAATTTTTTCAAAATAAGCATCTTTATCTTTTATATAGCCGTTGTCACAAGAGCCTAAAATAATATTTGGATATTGTTCATTAATAACTTTTATTAAAGCCTTAATTACTTCTTCTTTAGCTCCCATTAAACATAATTTATATTTGTTTTTATTACACATATCTAATAATTTAGTAGCTAAATCAATACCTGTAATTCTTTCTTTCACATCAAAATGAAGTAGTTGTGATGCCTTAACTATTCCTATTCCATCAGGAACTAAAGTTACTTCTCTATCTAGTAACATTTGATTAATAACTTCATTTTTTTCTCCATAAGAAAATGTCTCTGGATTAGCTGTTACTATAAACATCTTTTTTTCTTTTGCTAAATTGTCTTCAACAATTTTTAAAAATTTATCTTCTCCATCTAAATATAATCTTTTAAAATACTCTATCATAATATCACTTCTAATATTAATAATAACATAATTTGATTTTTTTGAATATCCTTATTATTGTTATTATTATTTTTTAACATTTCCAATTTGACTAATAAAAAACCATGGCAGTAGTTTAAACATTTTCAGACTGAATATAAATATAGATAACACTAATATAACTAATAAAGAATAACATACAAAATTCTTAAGTTTTTCTTCTTTAAATTTTTTCTAATATACTTTTTAATTTACGTTTAACTTTCTTTAAAAATTTTCTAAATTTATTTGGTTTACCTTTAAACTTATAATCTCTTAACCATTTTAAATCCTCTGGTGTTTCATCAAAACTATAATTATTTAATAACTCATTTTGTGCTAATCTATAAAAGTCATAACTATTTTCTTTTACAGCGTCCATTTTGGGTAACCGTTCCATCATTACCTTTCTTTTCTCACTAGAAAATGCAAACCCCAATTTATTTGGATCGTACCCTAATACTAAAATTTCCAAGATTGTTCTATAACATTTTTCACATTCCGAGCAGTTATCTCCCCCAGATGATTGCCAACATACTCTTAATTTTAAATCATCGATATTATTATTTTTAACATAATTACAAATATTTTTTACTTTTTCTTGTCTATTTGTTTCAAATGCATCATGAAAAACATTACAACAAGCAAATTTTAAATTATTATCAATAGTTGGATCTGATGCACAAGTATATTTAATATTCATCCCTTTATACATTGATGACGCAATATAAAGATTACCATAATGATGATTAAATGCAAGGGGAGCAAAAAGGCCAAGAATACCTATACCATGTTGAAATTCATGCCACCATTCTCCATCTATTTTGGAAGAAACCATTTTAGAAAGGACATTAATATCAATAAATGTTCTAAAATTTGATTTAACATAAAACCATTTTAAATTAAATTTTTGAGAAGCTTGTTGATTATTATTTTTAACTCTTTCCCACCCCTTTACATCATCTAATTTAATGTCAGCACCCCATACTGTTAAAAGTTCAGGCTTTTCATCTATATGATTTAATAAAGTATTATAAGCATCAACCCCACCAGAAAACAAAGTACCACAGTTTGTTGCATCATATTTATTATCTTCAATTTTATCATACTCTAACTTTCCTAAAAATGAAAATTGAGGATACATATTTATATAACCTAATTTTATCTTATCTAAATTTTCAAAAAAATTACGATCTATAGCATCTACCTTAATCTTTAAATTATAAACCCACGCTATAGGAAGAATATTAACTAAAAGCGGAATAACGGCTATACTATCAGGAACATTTTCAATATCTTCTTCCATTTCCAAAAATAATCTTTCATCTAAATTTAGTAAATTATTCCAACTACCCTCACACTCATATTGATAATCAATTCTATTCTTACTTTTTTTAATTTCTAATACTTTTAAACAGTCCATAAATACCTACTTTCTTTTTAAAACATTTTTTATTAAATAATCAAAATCTTCTGATTTTCTATATACTATAAAGAATATTATTATTGGTACAACACAACAAATAATCATTTTTATAATAAAATTAATATATATATTAAATGAGTTAACATAGTAACATGATAAATAAGTAATAATAGTAATTATAGTTAATAAAATTAATCTACCAATATAATTAACAAAATAACTTTTTGAAGATATTTCGAAATAATCATTATACAAAATCAATGGTTCTCGCCACCAAGCATAAATCATTCTTGATATAACGGTCGCTGCTACTATCCCCGTAATTCCCCAAAAATAGCCACCAATAATAGAGCTAAATACGTTAATAATTGATGTAATAATCGTAATAAATTTGGTCTTTACAAATAAATTAGTTGTTTCTCTATAAGCCCACATGGTTTGTCTAATATTAGATGTGTAAAAATTTAAAACTGCCCAAATTAATAAACTGGTACTAAGTAAGTAATTTTTACCAAAACATATTAGAATAAAATCAGGAATTAAAATAATTAAACATACAGAACAAAAACCAACTAACCAAAAATTATATTTTTCTAATCTTTCAAACATAATTAATTGTTCTTTTTTATTTTTAGTATTTACATAATTGCCAACACTGGCTTTAACTGCCGTAAAAACCAAAGTTAAAAAAGTAACTACTGCTGAAATAATAGCATTATAATTAGAATAATAACCTACTACAATCGTCCCAACAAAAATAGAAATTAAAATATTATCAGTATTTCCTTGAATAATACTTCCTACACGATAAAAAAATAAAGAAAATACATTTTTATATAATTCTTTTTTATCTTGATTAGATAAATTACTACTTTTATATTTATCTAAATAAGGATATAAAGTCTTTGTTTTAGAAACTTTAAAAACATTAGATAAGAATGTACAAATAATATTAGCAATTAAATAAATAGCAAAACTTTTGGTAATTAATAAAGCTATAATTTGTAAAATAAATAATACAAATTGAAAAATAGTATCATATCTATTTATTATATACATCTTTTGATCAGCTGATAATAAAGTTGTTTTATAAACAAATAAATAAGTTGAAACCGTATTTATTAATATCAAAATATAATATAAATATATATGAGGTATTTCTTCTGGTAAATTAACTAAATATTTTAAAAAGGGAATTAAGCCTAATCCTAATAATAAAATGCTAAAAGCAATAATATTAAATATTTTTCTAAAATAATTAATATATTTAGTTATTAATTCTTCATTATTATCAGATAACGGTTTATATAGACTATACATCATCGCAGTAGATATTCCTAAATCAGCAAGAGATAATAATCCAAGAACTGTACTAAATAAGCCATTAATTCCTAAATAAGATGGCCCTAAAATTTTGGCAAAAATAATACGATTTAAAAATACTAACAATATTTTAGCCATTTGTAAAAATACAGAAGAAATTATATTCCTTTTTGTATTTTTTATTCTTGTACTTTCCACATTCATCATCCTCAATTATATTTCATCTTTTATTAAATCTATTAATTCTTGATATTTATTTTTTAAATTAACTCTTTTAAAATTAAAATCTAAATTAATAAATTCCTTTAAATCTTTTAAAACGTTTTCATCTGTTATTAATTTAATATAATTAACATCTTTTATCCATTCATAAACTCCTTTAATTTTATAACTCTTATTTTCTAATACTAAACAAGGAGTTTCTGAAAGTAAGGCAAATATCATACCATGAAGTCTATCAGTAATAACTAATTTATATTTACTAAATTCATTTATCTTTTTTAAAAATACTTTTTTTCTATTATAACTATAAACATTTTTATCTATTACGGTATCAGTATAAGATATTTGATATTTTTCTTCCAAATATTTTTTTACATCTTCTAAATTATATTGAACTTTTTCTTTATCCCTTCTTATACAAAATAAAATATTATCTCTAATATTTTCACATTTAATATTATCTAAATAAAGAACCATATCAGGAATTAATAAAATATTAACATCTTTAAAATATTTTTTCATAATATCATAAGAATATTTTTCTCTTAAGCATATAGTTAAATGTTTATGTGATGAATATATTTTAATTGATTCTTTCATTATTTCATCATCTACATCTACATTATCAAAATAAATTGTTTGGGGAAAAACAATAATATTATTATTAGGAAAATTAATTAAAACTTTTCTAAACATTTCTTCTTCATTAAGCCACAAACTACCTAAAAATCCTCCTCCATGAACAAGCAATAAATTATTTTTGATAAATTTTTTTAATAAATTAACATATTTAGAAATAATATATGATTCAATAGGAATTACTTTATATTTAGGAAAATTATCATTTAAAAATTTTAATTCTGCTAGTAAAATAGCTTGATCCCCTATATTACCATGAACTGGGGTACCAACGATATAAACTTTTTTAAAGCAAAATAAACTAAAGAAAATTATTTTCATTATATCTAAAAATTTTAAAATTTTATATTTAATACTATTTACTAATTTCATAACATCTTAATGAATTTAATATTCATATTCCTCTTTCCTTTATTATAATAACATAAATTAATATAAAAAATCTACCATTCTCTTATGGTAGAAAAATAATTATTTATTTTTAAAATTGTCTTTATTTTTTATTGCATAATTATAAGCATCTTTGCACATATCTTCTAATGTTTTGGAAGTCTTCCATCCAAGTTCTTTATTAGCTTTAGATGAATCAGCATAACATTCTGCTATGTCTCCTTCTCTTCTTCCTACTATCTTATAATTAACTTTAACATTATTAACTTTTTGAAAAGCGTTAACCATTTCTAAAACACTATAACCTTTTCCTGTACCTAAATTATAGATAAATAAACCACCATTACTACTAGCTAACTTCTTAATTCCATTTATATGAGCTTTAGCTAAATCAACAATATGAATATAATCTCTAATTCCTGTACCATCCGAGGTATCATAATCATTACCAAAAACACTTAAAATAGGAAGTTCACCCGTAGCTACTTTAGTAATAAATGGCATTAGATTAGCAGGTATACCATTTGGATCTTCTCCAATTATGCCACTTTCATGAGCTCCGACTGGATTAAAATATCTAAATATACAGATATTCCAACTATTATCAGATGTATATAAATCTTTTAATATACCTTCAACATATAATTTACTTGTTCCATAAGGATTAGTAGTATTACCTATAGGAAATTCTTCTGTTATAGGACAATACTCAGGTGTACCATATACAGTTGCACTACTACTAAATATTAAATTTTTGACATTATATTTCTTCATAGTTTTTAAAAGAGTTAAAACACTACTAACATTATTTATATAATAATCTATTGGTCTTTGTACACTATCTCCTACTGCTTTAAAAGCTGCAAAGTCAATAACCATATCAATATTATTTTCAGTAAATATTTTATCTAGAATATTACTATCTAACATATCTCCTTCATAAAATTTAATATCTTTACCAGTAATTTCTTTTATTTTATCTAATACTTCTCTTTTACTATTACTAAAGTTATCTAAACCAATAATATTATAACCACTATTAAGTAGTTCAACACTAGTATGACTTCCTATATAGCCTGTTACCCCTGTAATAAAAATATTCATATATTTCCTCATTTCTTGGTTATATAATACCATGATACTATATAAAATGCTATATTTTTTATTTCTTCTTTTCTTCTTTTAACAAAGATATTTCTTGAACTAACTTTCTATTTACTTCTTGTAATCTTGAAATAGTAATATAAATACGAAATACTATATAAAAAAGAATAAATATAGCTATTAAAAATAACATATTGGGAGCTTCTTTAAATCCACATAATTTAGCTATATTTTCAATAATACTTGGAAATATAATCATAATTAATAAAATAATAAAAATAATTGACCAATACATTCCATAACGCATATCTAATTTTTTTAATTTAATAACTTTTAAGATAGAAAATAAACAAATCAAAATTAATAAAATGATAAATATTCTTAATTTAATATCCATTATTTATTTCCTTTCTATTAAACATCTCATTATCATGGCATAGGTAACTTTAATCATATAATAAATACTTTTTAATGGTGTAATCGATGATTTACCATATAATCTTTCTTGCATTTTAACTGGAATTTCAGCTACTTTATATCCTTTTTTTATGACTGTAACAATACTTTCTGGCTCTGGATAATCACTTGGATAATCATAAGCAAATATTTCAATTATATCTTTATTGACCGCTCTAAAACCTGAAGTTACATCTAATATTTTAACTTTGGTTAATAATGTTAACATCATTGATAAAAATTTAATCCCTATTTGTCTTACTATTGTTGATTTATAACTACTTAAATCAGTTATATAACGAGATCCAATAGTCATATTAGCTTCCCCATTTATAATAGGTATAACTAAATCTTTAATATATTTAGCATCATGTTGACCATCACCATCAAATTGAATAGCAATATCATAATGATGTTTTAAAGCATATAAATAACCGGTTTGAACTGCTCCCCCAATCCCTAAATTACTAACTAAATTAATAACATTAAAATTATTTTCTTCACATATTTCTTTCGTATTATCAGTTGAGCCATCATTAATAATAATATAATCTAATTTATATTCTTTATTTTGTTTATTTTTTTCTATTTCTTTAACTACGTTTATAATACTTTTACTTTCATTATAAGCTGGAATAATTACTAATGCTTTCATTTCTTTTTATCCTTTTTATGTTCATATAATATATCTGTTTTTAAAATAACAAATAATAAAAGTAATAAAACAAGTAAATATAAAACAATAGCTTCTTTATTATCTCCAATTACAAAGAAAATTGAAATAGCAGAAAATATCATATTAATCATATATATTATAATAATACTAACTTTAGGAGAAAATTTTAATTTTAATAATTGATGATGAAAATGTTCTTTATCAGGAGCACCAATATTTTCTCCTTTAAGTAATCTTCTAAAAATAGCAAGAACAGTATCAAATATAGGAATAGCTAAAATTGTTATTGGAATAATCAAAGATGTAAGAGTAGCTCCTTTAAAACCTAAAAGAGCAATAATACTAATCATAAATCCTAAAAATAAACTACCAGAATCACCCATAAATATTTTAGCGGGTGGAAAATTATTAACTAAAAAACCTAATGTTGAGCCTAGCATAATCAAAGTTAAAATAATATCTAATCCACCCATTTTATTCAAAACATAAGCAATAATTGCTATTGTAAAGAAATATATAGAACTAATACCACTAGCAAGACCATCTAATCCATCTATTAAATTAATTGCATTAGATATAGCTACAATAAAAAATGTTGATAACCCATAACTTATTAACTTATTAAATTCTAAATGTAAACCTAAAAAAGTAATTTCACTAAAATAAACTTGACCATATATAACCACGATTAAAGAAGCAATAATTTGAACTAAAAATTTATATCTCGCTTTAATGGGTCTAATATCATCAAAGACACCAACTAAAAAGATTATAAAAGATCCAATTAGTATTGATATCATTTGGGTAGTAATTGAGCCATATAAAATATAACCAATTAAAAAAGCACCATAAATAGCAAGACCACCTAATCTAGGCATTGGTTTCTTATGAATTTTTCTTTCATTAGGCATATCAATCGCTCCGATATGATTTGCTACCTTTTTAGCTACTGGAATTAAAGTTAAACTAACTACTAAAGTAACTAATACAATTTCTAATACACTATGACCATTTACAAATAATCCCATACCAACCACCACCAATATTATATCGTAGATAAAACAATTTTCCAATTAAAATTGATATACAACATTATAATTGACAACTAACACAAAAAGAAAAGGTATAGTCTTATATCTATACCCTTTCAAGGATTAAGTCTAATATTGGTTTTAGTGACTTTTCCTTGTCAAATTTTTTATCCTTTTGACGCCGCCCTATAACATTGTAGAGAGCTACCACCTCCAGAGTATGTAGACCAACCAGATCCACAATAATATTCTGTTCTCGATCCACTCGAAACGCTCCCCGTAGTTGTTGCTTTATAACATGACGAATTGCACGCCGATAGGCTATCATATGAATCACCTAATGAGCATTTGTAATAAGACTCAGTCCGGCAATTCGATTTCTTTCCGTTATAAGAGCAGGGGTGCCCGATATCCGTACTGCATTGGACATTCATGTTGCATTCGGATGGAAAACAGGCGCCATCAGAGAATTCACTGAAAGTCCCAGGTACATCAGGTACGCACTTCAATTTAGTTCCTGTCGTTTGTCCAATATACCTGCTCTCCCACGGGTCGGTCCCACAACTAGAAGAATTTTGACAATATGTCCGATCTCCGTTACCCGTACACATGGCCGAAGCGAAAGTTCCATCAGCAACGAGATGTCCCCATGCACGGCAGCTCTCCGACGATTCGTTCCATCCGAAACCACTAGCGCAATCACAAACTTTCTTACTCGCTTGCGAGCACGTCCCGGTTTTTCTCGTTTCGCATGCACTTTTAGCAGATGATTGCGAACTATATTCTTTAGATCCTGTTGTACTACATGTATAATACGTAACACTTCTATTCCAATTTTGACTAGAGGCATAAGTTGTACATATATATCCTCCGGACGACGATCCTTTCGTCGCATCGTATACTCTTGTTCCTACTGAACAACTATATGCTGCTTCTGTACTTTGAGTTGTACTTACACTATTTGTTGATACTCTTCCTGATGCATCGGTTACTCTTCCTTCTATGGTATATGAAGTATTATCATTTAAACCAGTTACTTTACAATTACCACT